>WQTX01000024.1 GCA_009786075.1 Bacteroidota bacterium
CAAACTCTCTTAAATCAATGAACACAGGCGATGCTTCGACAAGCTCAGCAACCACAGCAACCCAAGAAATGTATCTCTCAGATTCTCAAATTTCCGAAACACTAAAACTCTACCAAAATGCACCAAACCCATTTAACGAACGCACAACTATTAAATGTTTTGTACCTCAAAATATTCAAAAAGCGCAATTATGTGTGTACAATATGAAGGGTATACAGGTGCAATGTTTGTCTATTACGGAACGGGGCGATGTTGAAATTCACATAGAAGCTGGAGCGCTTTCTTCGGGCGTTTACAGTTATGTGTTGATAGGCGACGGTGCTGCGAGTGATACTAAACAAATGATTTTGACAAAATAGAGGGGGATTGAAATATGAAAAAAATATCTAAAATACTGTGCACAGTGTTGCTAAGCATACTATGCTTGGTAACACTGCACACCGCCACAGCGCAAGGCTACGACCCCACAGAATACAACCCCGCCGATGTGGAAGTAATTAATAACCTGATAGCAAACAATGGCTTACAGGCAATACCCAATGACCCCGAAGGGTGGGAGAATACCCTTGTTTTGCACTCTTGGGGTTACGATTATGTACCCATGATTGAATGGGACAATTCTACTCCAAAGCAGATATTGTCGGTAACCTTAATAAATAAAGGATTAACAGGACATGCATCATTTGCAGGATTAGAAACAATGTGGTGGTTGGATTGTTCTAACAACGACTTAACCGGAATTGATGTAACAGGTAATAACTCATTGTGGTGGTTAGATTGCTCTAATAACGACTTAACCGGAATTGATATAACAAGTAATAATTCGTTGTGGGGAATAGATTGTTCAAACAATAACTTAACCGAGCTTGACTTATCAAGTAATGGAGCATTGCAGAAGTTAAGATGCTTAAACAACAACATAACCGAACTTGACCTAACAGGAACATGCATAATGAGATACGGAGAGTGGCCACTTACGCTTACATTACATAAAAAAGAAACCGGAGTGTACTCATCGACAAAAATTCCCGGATTTATTTCTCGTTCTCAACCAATGTTTATGAATCCGGCAATTAGCTTTGAGATAATTAGTTACGAAAATTACATACCGACAAGTAGATTAACAAGTATTGATACCACTGTAACCTCAACTATGTATTTAATACAAACTGATGATATTGGACTGGTTTCTGCATACGGTTACATAAAAATTGCTTATTCCGATGAACCGGAAACCGGAATTAGCATATCAGATAGAGATAAATTGAAAATTTACCTCTATCTTGCCAATGATATGTTGATTGTGGAAAGTGAAAAATCTATACCCATTACAACAATAGTGTACGATATGCTTGGTAAAAAAGTTCTTACCCACTCCTCGCAAGGCTCTACGGAAATTAACACAAGCCGGTTACAGAATGGAGTGTATATTGTTACAGTTCTTTCGGAGGGTACAATTATTCAAAATACTAAAATTATAAAATGATATTGATATGAAAACAAATATACACATAAGAAAAATAGCTACAGGCATAGTACTTTGTGTTACTATGCTATTGAACAGCTTTTTAGCTGTTGCGCAAAAACCACAAAAAGTAGTAATGAACCTTACGCAAAGCCCTGCAACCGAAATGGCATTCAATTGGTTTACTACAACCAATACCACCGGCGAACAAGTGCAAATTGCAACGGGAACAGTTACCAATCCAAATTTATTTGTGCCGTTCAAAACCGTAAATGCTACTACTAATCAAAATAGACACAAAGCTGTTGTTACCGACTTGTCGCCTAATACTAAGTATTCGTTTCGTGTAGGGAAAGCAGGTTTATGGTCGGAGATTGGCTCATTTACCACCGCCAAGGCAGGTAAAGAGCCTTTTTCATTTCTGTATGTAACCGATACGCAAGTAGATACACTTAATATTAAAAATAATGAATGGAGAAAAAATGTTAAATCAGCATTTACCCAATGCCCAAATGTAAATTTTTGGTTGCACTGCGGGGATTTTGCAAGGGACTGGTTTGCAGGTAATTTTGACTCAGTCATTGCACAACAGCAAGATTATTTCTATAAGTATCCTTTTGCTCCAACGCAAGGAAATCATGACAATCCGGCTATCAATTCCTTTAATAATTTAAATATTGCTTCATTTGACTCGTATGGTAATGGTAGCACCTACACCTTTACTTACGGCGATGTGCAATTTTTTGCAATCAATAGCGAACTTTATGGA
The DNA here is from genome assembly GCA_009786075.1 of Bacteroidota bacterium. Classification (GTDB taxonomy): domain Bacteria; phylum Bacteroidota; class Bacteroidia; order Bacteroidales; family UBA1715; genus WQTX01. The sequence continues at coordinate 2,235 of WQTX01000024.1, forward strand.
AATCAGCTTGATGCGTATAAATCCAATTTATCGGCATGGATGACAGCCAATGTAAAAGCGCGCCCCGATATTAAATGGCGTATTGTATATTATCACAAAGTTGCTTATAGTGGTTCAGGAGGAATAACAGGCGATACAAAATGTCGTGACTGGCGCGATGCTATGGCTCCATTATTTGATGCCTTAGACATAGATATAGCTTTTCAAGGACACTCTCATGTTTACGATGTGATAGGTCCGGTAAAAAACAAAGCATTAGTTCCGGGAGCGGTAAAAGATGTTCAACAAGGGGCTGGATTGATAAACTTTCCTCAAAACGCAAACGGCAAATCAGGAGGCACTTTTAACGTACAGGAAGGTACTTTGTATTTCACGAACGGTTCTTTTGGTGATTGGTACTATGCTCCGTTATCTACAACACAACTGTCCAGTAATATAACCGTTTTTGATATTCCGAATTATTCGTCCTTAGCTACCGGTCGTGTGGGGAGTTTCTGTGCTGCGTCAAGTTATGCGCTAAATTGTGGGACAAATAATACAACTTCCACTTACAGCAATGTATCGGTTTCTTCCGACAGCATTATTATTAGCACTTATGCAGCTGTTAATGGAGTTTCTACGCTTTTTGATAAAATCAAAGTGGTAAAGCATTGTATTCCTTCTCCTAATGCCCCCAGTGACACCACAATAAACGGTACAAAAACATGGGATAAACCAAATATAGGAAATGTTACCATTCCGTCAAATGCTACATTAATAGTAAAAACAAATATAACAGCGGCAAATTGTAGTGTAATAACTATTCAAAATGGCGGAAAGTTAATTGTAGATGGCGGTACTATTGATGGTGCTACTATTATCGCAAAAAGCGGCAGTAACTGCACCATACAAAACAATGGAAAAATACTGTTAAAAAAATTCGACGATTTTGATATACAATTAGGAGCTACGTTTGATTTAATTTCCGGCGAAGTTTCCCCGAAATAAATTATAACCCCAATGCCACCGACGACGACGACTCGTGTGATTATGGAACTGCGGTGGAGACGTTGCAGGCAACGTCTCTACAAATTTTTCCTAACCCAACAACCGGCGAATTGACGATTGCCGGCGTAGAGACGCAATGCATTGCGTCTCTACCACAAACCATTGAAATTTACGATAATACCGGTCGTCTCGTAGGGGCGAACCTGCGTGTTCGCCCTGACAACACAATCAACATTTCGCATTTGCCCAATGGCGTGTATTTTATACAGATAAATGGTAAACGGGTAAGTGTTGTAAAACGGTAATTGATTGTCTATTTTAATGTTTTCTTTTCTTCGTTCAGCAGTACCGAAAAAACGAACAAATTGCTTTATTGAAAAGTTTGGTGGCGGAAGTAAGGTTTGCATTGGCTGGTTGAAACTGCTAATTAAAATTCTTTTCATAAAATTAGTAAAATAAATTTAATTAGCGTATTTTCGGCACGAAAAATAACCACCAAACCATGGAAACCACACCAGAATTCGGATTTTCGCTTAGCGGAGGCGGTGCGCGCGGCGTTGTGCAATTGGGAATTATGCAAGCCTTGTACGAAGCAGGCATTAGACCAACAATTATAGCCGGCACAAGCATGGGGGCTATCAATGGCTTGTTTTTGGCGGCAGGCTACACACCCAAAGAAACATACGAAATTTTGCTTAAAAATTTCGACCGCAAAGCTATTCCTTATTGGCGGGGCGTGCGAAAAGGATTTCAAAATTTGATACAAATCTTTCAAAAATATATAGATGTTACTTGTTTCGAGGATTTAGATATACCATTATATGTGTCGGCAACGAATTTGAACACCGGCAAAAATGAATTGGCTTCACAAGGCAATCTTTTGTTTGATTATGTTATAGCTTCGGCGTCAATTCCTATTATTTTCCCGCCGCGCATTATCAATAAGCACCATTACGTAGACGGCGGCGCAAGCAATAATTTCCCCACACGGGTGTTGGTGGGCAAATGCGACAAAATTATAGGCATACACGTCAATCACATTGCCGAAATGAACGATTTTCGCAATATGTTTGCCATTGTTGAGCGCATTTACCGCATTGCCATACATTCGGCAATAGCCGACCGCTTTGACCTGTGCGATTTTTGCATAGACCCCGAAGAAATTATGAAATATTCCATGTTCGATTTCGATAAAATGACCGAAATTTACAAATTAGGGTATCGCTTGGGTAAGGATTTTTTGAGCAAAAATAAACAAGAGTTAGTAAATATGCCAATAGGATAATATGCCAATGTGCCAATGTGCCAATAAGGCAATATGCCAATTAGAAAATTAATAATTCGACAATTAGCACATTAAATTATTGGCAAATTAGCATATTGGCATATTGAAGAATTGGCATATTATCACATTGGCACATTAATTTTCTGCTGATAATGATTGCGTAATAAAAAAATATCTATATTTGCGCTCTGAATTTTACTGCCATGTAAAAATGGTTTTTTAGATACTTAATTAATAAATAATACACATGCAAAACAAAGGATTTATACGCTTATTTACCGCTTTATTGATATTGGCGGCTATCTATTCGCTTTCGTTTACATTTTTCACTATGAAAGCCAATCGCGATGCCGATAAATATGCGCAAGGAAATGAACAACGCCGGAAAGAATTTTTAGATTCACTCTCTCGTCTCGATAGTTACTACAACTTTTTGGGACTTCGTAAATTTAGCTATGACGACGTTCAAAAACACAGTTTGAATTTAGGTCTCGACCTTAAAGGAGGTATGAACGTTACGCTCAGAATTTCAATTGAAGATTTGATTTTGAACCTGTCGAGCGATGGCAGACAAGATACGATGTTGATGAAAGTGCTGGCTCGTACCAACGAATTGGAGCGCGATTCACGTGAAAAATATGTTGCGCTTTTTGGTAAAGCATTCCAAGAATTGTTTCCACAAGAAAATTTACGTTCGCACTTTATTGCTAACGAGGCAATGAATTCTAAAATCAAATTTGATTCAAGTAACGAAGATGTGTTGAAAGTGCTTGAAGCAGAAGCAGACGCAGCCCTTGCAAACTCTTTCGATATTATTCGTACTCGTATCGACCGTTTTGGTGTGGTACAACCAAATATTCAGAACCTCGGTAACGGACGTGTATTGGTGGAATTGCCCGGTGTGGTTGACCAAGACCGTGTGCGTGATTTATTGCAAAGTTCGGCGAAATTGGAATTTTGGGAAACATTCAACGCTTCGGAAGTTATTAATGTAATATTTGAAATAAACAACGTGCTTGCCGATTTGGCAAAAGTGGGCAATAAAGCTGACGAAAAACCAAAAGTTGCCGAAAAAGATACGGCAAAAGCAGAAGTTGCACAAAAAGAACTTTCGCTTAAAGAACAATTACAAGATAGCACAGCACTTGCTACACAGGCAGACGCACAAAAATCGCAAGAGGAAGCACAACGTGAAAATCCGCTTTTCAAATTCTTAACACCAAACATAAGTCAAGAAGGTTATCCGGGTTATGGTCCGATTGTAGGTTTTGCTCAAAAAGCAGATATTCACCGTGTTGACTCATTATTAGCATCGAAAGAAATACAAGAGTTTTTACAGGCAAATGCTCCCGAATTGAAATTAGCTTGGGGTAAAAAAGCAAATCAAAACGGTTATTATGAGTTAATAGCGCTGAAAAACGTAGGCGGCGAAGGCAGACCGGCACTCGACGGTAGCGTGGTTGTTGATGCCCGTCCGGAATTTAGCAACACCGGCGGTGGTGCAAGCGTACAAATGACAATGAATAGCGATGGTGCCCGTGAATGGCGTCGTTTGACACGCGAAAATAAAGAGCGTTCAATAGCAATCGTACTTGACGGAAATGTGTATTCGTTCCCAACCGTGCAAAATGAAATTCCCAATGGTATTTCGTCGATTACCGGTAACTTTACCATTGCCGAAGCAACCGACCTTGCTAATATCTTGAAATCGGGTAAACTTTCGGCTGCAACCAAAATTGAGTATTCTGAATTTGTTGGTCCTTCACTTGGTAAGGAATCTATTAACAAAGGACTTATGTCGGTAGTAGTAGCCTTATTTTTCTTGTTTGGTTACTTATTCTTTTACTATCGCAAAGCGGGGCTTGTTGCCAACGTTGCGTTGATACTCAACTTATTTTTGGTATTCGGTGTGCTTGCATCGCTTGGTGCGGTACTTACCCTTTCGGGTATTGCCGGTATAGTGCTTTCGTTGGCAATAGCAATCGACGTCAACGTAATTATTTACGAACGTGTGCGTGAGGAACTCACTGCGGGTAAAGGCATGAAACTTGCAATTGCCGATGGTTTTAAAGGCTCGTATTCGGCAATTATCGACAGTAACGTTACCTCCCTTATTATCGGTATTATATTGTATATGTTCGGAAAAGGTTCTATACAAGGTTTTGCCACCACGTTGATTATAGGTATTTTAACAACATTGTTCTGCGGTATTTTCATTACTCGTTTGATTTTTGAAGCGTTCTTGTCGAAAAAACAAAACATTTCGTTCGACCGTAAATTTACTCGTAATGCATTCAAAAACATCAATTTTGATTTCATGGGCAATCGCAACAAGTTTTACCTCATGTCGGGTATTCTTATCGTTGGTAGTGCTCTTGCAATTACAGTGCGCGGTTTCCAAGTTGGAGTTGATTTCAAAGGCGGGCGTTCGTACGTTGTAGCTCTCGAAGGTGAACGCAATGTCGCTGCAATTGAAGAATCATTGGCACTACACTTTAACAACAGTATTCCCGAAGTAAAAACCTACGGTGCAAACAGTGTGAAAATTACAACCGATTTTATGATTCACGACAAAAATGCGAATGCAGATAGCGTAAGTGAAGCTCGTTTGTTCCAAGGTTTACGTCCATTCTTGCCCACGGGAACTACGCAAGCCGATTTTATGAAAAACAATTTGAAGCAATCAAATATGGTTGGTCCAACAATTGCAAACGATATGATTTGGGCAGCAACTATTTCAATTATTGTATCGCTTATATGTATGTTTATTTATATTTTCATACGTTTCCGCAACTGGGAATTTGGTTTAAGTGCAGCCCTTTCTTTGGCGCACGACGTGTTTGTGGTAATGGGAGTATTTGCACTCTTACACGGACTTTTACCATTCTCAATGGAAGTAGGACAAGAATTTATAGCGGCATTGCTTACCGTAATTGGTTATTCGTTGAACGACTCGATAATAATTTTCGACCGTATTCGTGAAATGCGTACCGAATATCCAAAACGTAATACTATCAAATTGTTCAATCAAGGTATAAATAGTACATTGAGCCGTACCATTACAACATCGTCTACTACTTTGTTGGTATTGTTAATCATATTCTTCTTCGGCGGCGACTCTATGAAAGGTTTCATATTTGCAATGATAATAGGGGTGTTCATTGGTTCATACTCTTCTATATTCTTTGGTTCGCCGTTAGCATACGAAATGCTTAAAAAAGGTAAAAAAACAATAGAAACCGAATAATTCAACAGTATTGATTTTACATAAAAAGGGGCTGCCTTGTTTTTAAGACAGCCCTTTTTGTATGTAATTGTTTTTTGAAAATCTCACAAAAATTCTATCGGGTTTGTTTCAAAACAAAAAATAGTTATTACATTTATAAGTATTTGGATTTAGAGGTTAGGGATTAGAAATAACTTGTTTCCTCGTCTCTCAACAATAATTAAGCACCTGCAACATATCTTTTGCTTGTAACTCAAACTCACTTCCTTTATTGTGTTCGAGTATCAGTTTAGTTGCTTTTATAATCGGTTGTTTCAAACCGGGTTTGCGGTATGCCAATTCTTGAAAGGCGTTGATAACAGCTTTGCGCACAAAATAACTTTCGGTTGTAAAATCCCGTTCATAAAATGGCATGAGTTTTTTCACATCTATAAATGTCAGGTTGTGTTTGGCACTTTGAGCAATCATCATGTAGGCAGCCATTTGGGTAAATTCTTTGTCCGACTGTATCCATTCATACACTTTGTCGAGTGCATGAGGCAATTTTGAAAACAAATACATGGTGCCAATTTCCACCATTTCGTGGTTTGTGCAACCGGCAATAAAGGTTTCCACTTCGTCGTTGCTTATGCACACAGGCTCGGCAAGCATAAGAGCCATAAGTTTTGCTTCGCGGAAATTTTCTTTCCACAGCATATTCGAAAGTTCTTGGTTGCGCCCAATTTCTTCGGCGCATTTACTCATAATTTGCGACGACACGCCGTAAATCATATTATAATTCAAACCTCTGTAACGCAACAATTCGGCAACTTCGCCGTCCTGATGATGTTTGATAAACTGTATTACTTTTGAGAAATTTTCTTGTACTGTCATAGTAAAATTTTTGCCGTGAAATTAGTAAAATAAATTTAATTGCTCTAAATGAGATGCGAAAAATTAGGGCAATTTGGAAAAAACGTCAAAACTGACCACTTGAAAACGCTACAAACTCTCATTCTTAGCATTCTGCACCAAAAAGTGCAAACGATTGAAAATATTCACTTCACTCGTACCACCGTCGAAATCAAGGAATAGTAAATTGGTATTAGGGTACAAAGTTTTGATATTTTTTTCAATTCCTTTCGATACTATATGATTGGCAATGCAGCCAAAGGGTTGCAGGCTTACCACATTGTTCACGCCTTCTTTGGCAAACGAAATTATTTCGGCAGGAATAAGCCAGCCTTCGCCAAATTGATTAACCAAATCAATTACTTGTTCGGCGTTTTTTGCCTCATCGTGAATTGAGTGTTTCGGACGGTAATATTTGAATTTCGAGGCGATTTTTTCGGCTTTTCGGGCGAATGTATCAACTTTTTGCTCAAAAAATCCAATCATTAATTGTGCTCCCCACGACATTGAACTCAAATTATTTTTGTCGTTAACTTTCAGATTGACAAACTCTTGCAAAAAGAAATCGCTCAAATCGGGGAAACGCGGCTCCACACCCTGCGAAATCAACCAATCGCCTACATACATATTGGCATAGGGGTTGAATTTCAAATAAATTTCGCCCACCACACCAATTTGCGGACGATGGCAATTGTCCAAAGCCAAAGCATTGTAATCGGCAACGGCGTTTTTCAGCACATCGAGAATTGCTTTGTGGTTGTTTTGGCGGGCAAGCTCTACGGCAGTATCTATGTACGATTGCGTAAGTTTTTCAGTTGCGCCGGCTTCTTTTTCACGCACAATAGTTGCGTGGTGCATACGCGAAATAATATCGCCGAAAATCATACCGGCAAGCACCACGTTTATAATTTTTTTGTATTCCAATTCAAAGCCCGGTTGTTCGTTCAGAGCTTTATCGCCTGCGGTGGCAAGCGAAATAACCGGCACATTCGTAATTCCTGCGTGCAGAATAGCTTTGCGAATGAGCGACAAATAATTCGATGCTCGACATTGACCGCCGGTTTGTGTCATTACCACTGCTACATCGTCTAAATTTCTATCGGTATTTTGCAGGTATTTTATAATATCGCCCACTACGAGGGTTGCAGGGTAACATACTTCGTTGTTGGCGTATTTCAAGCCCAATTCCACCGATTCTTTGTCCGACGGCGGCAAACTTTCCATACTGTAACCCATAAGTTCAAAAGCCGGAGCTATAAACGGCGAGTGAAAACGGGTAAAAAACGGACCAATAATATGGCGTTTTTTATCTTCTTTGGTAAATATCGGCGTACGCTCAATTTTTGCCGGCGTAGTATTTTTTTCGTTTTGCAATTTGAGCGTTTCAATCAACGAACGCAAACGCAAACGTACCGAGCCGGTGCTGTTAATTTCATCGACACGAATAAAGGTATATGAGGCTTGCGAAGCGTCAAAGAGTTCTTTCAACTCGTCGGAAATAAAACTATCGGGACCGCAACCGAAGGAATTAAGCTGCACAAAATTTATGTCGTAATCCTCGTTGTGCAATGCCCATTGCGCTGCTTTAAGTATGCGGTTGGGGTAATTCCATTGCGCTACGTGCAAATAATTCGTGAGCGAAATACCCGGAATTTGTGTCATAACTTCTTCGGAAACCACGCTTGCACCCAATTCGCACAAAATGTCCGATGTTTTTTGATGCACCAGAGGGTCAATATGATACGGGCGGCTTGCCAACATTATAATCGGTTTGCCGTCTAATTTGGCACGTTCCATTATGCGGAAACCTTTTAAACGATATTGTTCTCGGTAATTTTTTTGCTCTTCCAAAGCTGCTTTAAATGCTGCCCGAAAATCATCTTTGCGCACGCCCAATGATTTCAAATACCGCCAACAACCTCGTTTGAGCAAATGTTCATCACGAAACGAAATTACCGGTTTGTCAATAGGAATATTGTTGCGCTTTGCCAATGGAATTGCGCTTATTAAAACCTCGCTATAACTCGAAACTATGGGGCAATTGAAGGAATTTTTCGCCTCGGCGTGTTCGTTTTCTTCATAAATTACAAGCGGGTAAAACATTCTATCTATCTCTTTTTCAACGAGATTTAAAATATGTCCGTGTGCAATTTTTGCCGGAAAACAAATATTGTCAGCCATTATCGTGCCTTGCCCTTTTTCGTAAGTTTCCACGGTTGTTTCGTCCGAAAGTTCTATGCGTATGCCGCAATGCGTGAAAAGCGTGTTCCAAAACGGGTAATTGGCATACATTCCCAAAATACGGGGAATACCAATAGTTACGCCGATTGACGGCACGCAGGGTTTTTGCTCGCGATTGAACAAAATATCGTATTTGTATTCAAATAAATTTTCGCCTCGTTCAATGGTATGCCCTTTCGACGAAAATATTTTTTCGCATTTATTTCCCGAATAATGGGTGGAATTTTCCGAAAATTTACAACGGGTAATAATGCAATTATTTGTACAGCCTTTGCAGGTTATTTGTTTGCTTTCGTATTGAGCAGCTTTATTGCGATTTTCGTAAGTAACTGTATGTGAGACTTGTGGATTGTGTTCGTAACGCATTTGTGCAAAATACGCTGCACCCAAAGCACCCATCAGTTCAGGTTTATCGGAACGGGCAATATGCTTTTGCGTAAGCATTTCCATTGCTCTAAAAATTGCCGGATTTTTAAATGTTCCGCCTTGCACTATAATAGTGTCGCCAAGCACGTCCATATTTTTGATTTGCAACACTTTGAACAGCGCATTTTTGATAACCGAATACGCCAATCCTGCCGAAATTTCCGAAACTTCGGCTCCTTCACGCAACGCCTGTTTTACTTGCGAATTCATAAACACCGTGCAGCGAGAACCCAAATCGCAAGGATTTTTTGCCGTGCAAGCTAATTCGCCAAATTCTTCGGCAGTGTGCGAAAGCGCGTGCGCAAAATTTTGAATAAACGACCCGCAGCCCGACGAACACGCCTCGTTGATTTCAATCGACTGAATTGCACCGTTTTTTATGTAAATCGCCTTCATATCTTGCCCGCCGATGTCCATAATAAACGACACTTTTGGAGCAATTTTTTGCGCCGCCGTAGTGTGCGCAATGGTTTCAACAATGCTTTCGTCAATGTTAAACGCCGCTTTGAGCAAATCTTCGCCATAGCCGGTAACTGCCGAACGCAAAATATTGATATTTTTACAGCCAAGTGTGGCAAAACACTGTTCAAGTCCGTTAATAGCGGCTTGTATAGGGTTTCCTTTGTTGGTATCGTAGTGCGAGGCTATGAGTTCGCCTTTGCGATTGAGTAGTACTACTTTTGTGGTTGTGCTTCCGCTGTCAATTCCTAAAAATACGTCAATCGTTTCTTGTTCTTCCGCCTCATTGCAGCTTGGAATTGGCAAAATATTTTGATTGCGTTTCCATTCTGCAAACTCTTCGGGCGAAGAGAATAGAGGTGCAAGACGATTTTTTGAAACGGTATTTGTGCTTTTTTGCACACAGGCAATTATATGCTCAAACGTAAATTCTTTATGTTGTTGTGCGGTAATTGCCGCCCCCCATGCCGGAAAAACGTGTGAATTTTCGGGCAAAATAGCTTCTTCGTTACTGCAATTCAATTGTTTTTGCAAAGTGTGGCGCAAAGCCGGAATGTAAGTCAAAGGACCACCAATAAACAACACCTGCGGTTGAATATCAACGCCTCGTGAAAGCGCATTAATTACTTGCAGCGATACGGCATAAAACGCACTTGCAGCAATATCGGCAATGGGCACTTTGCGGGCAATAAGGTTTTGTACATCGGTTTTGGCAAACACACCGCAACGGCTTGCAATAGTGTACAGTTGTGTTGATTGCGCAGCCAATTCGTGCAACTGCGAAGTTTCAATATTAAGCAACGATGCAATTTGGTCGATAAACGCCCCTGTGCCGCCGGCGCAACTGCCGTTCATACGAATATCGGGAGCTTTCCCCTCTTCGTAAAAAATTATTTTCGCGTCCTCGCCGCCTATATCAATCAGCGTTTTAGTGTGCGGATAGTAATTTTCAATGACTTCGCTTGCCGCAATTACTTCCTGCACAAAAGGGAAGGAATGTTGCTCGGCAACACCCATACCGGCGCTACCGGTAAAACAAATACGTAGCGCTTTTTCGTTTGGAAACTCGGCTTGAATGTTACGCACAATATCGAGCAAACAGTCGATAATAAGTGCTTTGTGGCGCTTGTAAAGCGAAAATATAATCTCGCCGCCGTCGTTAGTTACTACGGCTTTGGCAGTTGTGGAGCCTATGTCTATTCCTATATTCATTGCGTGGCAAAAATAGCGGTTTTTATTATATAAACAAAAAACTTTTCCAAAGTTTAGAACTTTGGAAAAGTTACATTTAGGCAATTTTAACTATTGAAAATTACAAATTATATTTTTCAAAAATAATCCTCCTTTAACCACCATCTAAAAATAGGGTCTAAAATATCTATTGCTTGGCTTGTCGGTATTGCTAAATACTTGGTTTATTTGAAAACTTTACAACACAAAGAAAACAAAACATAAGTTTATTTGTAATAATCTTATTTAGCCGGAATAGGCACAGTAACATAAGCCGGCGCTTTAATATATTTTTTGCCTACTTGCACAGCAGGTCTTATTTTCAATTTTACATCATCTTTAAACGCTTTTTTGCTTGAAAAACTGAATATCATTGCCGAAAGTTCCTGCATAGTGTACGCTGAAAGCAATTTGCTTAAATCGGTATTTACCGGAATTTCAACTATTATTTTTTCACGAGGATTAATAGTAATAGTGTTTGGCAAAAATCCCCGCGCCATTTCTTGGTTTTTTACAAATAAAATCCAATCAAGACTTTGCAATGCTGCCGGTTTATCATTGGGATTAAAAACGGCAATATTTGCCGTGAACGAAATAGGTAATTGTTTGTTCATCAATAGTTTCGACAAACTTGCTACATCGTTCGCGTTGAAATCTTTGAAACTCGTTTTTCCGTCAATGTCAACACTTCCTGCACTGATTGACGTAATTCCGACAACATTGTACGAGCAATCTTTCAAATTCTTTGTGTGTTGCACCGATTTGCACGAAATGCTTGTAACACAAAGCAGAGCAATAATGATTGGGAAGAAAAAGTTTTTCATCTGTATTTATTGTTATTTAATTTCTCACAAAAATACACAAAAACTTTGAACTCGGAACTATCTCAAAAGTAATTTAGAACGCAAATGACGCAAAAATCGCAAATTTACGCAAAATAAAATTTGCGCTGATTTGTAACTTTTCCAAAGTTTAGAACTTTGGAAAAGTTTGTTCAATTATCGTTTTTATTACTTCTCAATCACAAAAATTCCGGTTGGCTGCATTTTGCCATCTTTTTGGCGAATGCCGTGCCACTCGGTGCCGTCGTCGAATGTAGCCGATATGTTCCACATATATTTGCCTTTGCCTACTGGTGCGTTTTTGTACATTCCGTTCCATGCTTTTGCCGGTTTACCGTCTATCAATTCACTCGACGACCAAATTTTTTCGCTTTGCGAATTGTAAATTTCTATGGTGTACGATTTCAAGCGGGTATTGGTTTGCGGAATAAATCCGGTGCCGCTCGAAAGGTTAAAGGTTTTGGGTACAAATAATACATTTCGTCCGAAGGCGACTTCTTTTTGAATACTGTTTTTACAACCTGCTTTGTTGGTAACTTCGAGTTTTACAAGGTTTGTTTGTGCGCCAAAATTGGTGTGTACAAAAGTTTCGCCGCTATATTGCGCACCGTCGACAACCCAATTGAAGGATTTGATTTTTTTCGGTTCGCCCACAAACCAAAATTCATATTCATTGGTACTGATTGCCGCCATTTGAAAATCAACCTGTGGTTTTGCTTCAACCAATACAGCGGTTGAGTTTTTTGACACACAGCCTGTTGCAAGATTTACGCGAGTAACGGTAAGCGTATCTTTTCCTGCGGTGTTCCAATTAACGTTTACGTATTTGTTGCCTGTGGGCACTATTGTATTGCGCTGCAATTCCCACTGATAGGTAATTTCTTTATTTATCGCCTCGTCCACCGAATACAGTTCTTTTTCGACGCCTTCGCATACGGTGCGGCGTCCTTTAATTTCGGGCGTGTTAGCTTCTTCCACTTGCACCGCGAGTTCTATTTTTTTCGTTTCCGCACCCACTTTTACGTTAGCACCAAGTGTAAATGAACCTTCTGTTCCGAATTTTGCCGAAATTTTACGGGTTGAAATAAATTTAGAACTTGCGCTTTGCGGCAATTTCCAATCTACCGTAGCATTTGCGGGCAAACCTTCTATAGAATATTCCACCGGCGAATTGGCGCAAATAGTTGAATTTCCTACAATATGCACGTTAGCGAAATTGAAATTTGAGGAGATGCCTGCCTGCGCAGGCATGACGTTAGATTGTGCCGCATTTTTTTCAGCAGGCGAAAAAGCGACAATCCCTGCCGCTTTTTCTGCCGAGTGTTCAGAGCGGTGTAACTTCTGAATGGTTGATAAATTTTTATTCTGTTGGCGTACATCTATTTCCTGCTGGCGCAAGTTTGTAACTTGTGCCTCTGTGTTTACTTGCGTTTGTATATTTGCTTGTGTTTCAGTGTTTTCGGCATTATTTTTTTGCTCTACAACTTCATTGGCAACAGCAGCAATTTTTGTGTTTGAATTGTTTTGCTGCGGCGGAAACACCGAATAGAGCGTAATTCCACAAATGCTTAAAGCTGCCCCCAAATAATAAATATTGAAAGAATTACTATTGAAATTAAGGAAACCTCGCCAAAAAAGTGCTTGCGAAATTCGTTTCCACACCGAAGCGGCAGGCGAAATGCGAGCATTTTTAAATGCAGAGGCAAAGAGTGTTTCCACGTTTTTGGAATTGTCCAACGATGCCTCTACCGTTTCCCATAAGGTGTGGGGCGGCTGCACTTCGTGGTGTTCAAAAGCCTGTTTAAAAATAGTTTCTATATGTTTGGTTTCCTGTGTCATTCGTGTATGGTTGTGTTGCGGCTTTCCAATTGCTGCAGTCGTTCTTGTATTATTTTTTTCGCTCTGTGAAATTGTGATTTCGATGTTGCCTCGTCTATTTTGAGCATTTCGGCTATTTCCTTGTGTTTGTAGCCCTCTACTGCGTATAAATTGAACACTGTGCGGTATCCCACGGATAAGCCTTGCACCACATTCAATAATTCTTCGATAGAATACTCGCCATCAACCGCATCATTCGCACCATATATTTCACTTTCCTGTATTTCATCAATATCTTTTTGGTAATAATGTTTTACGTTTTGGTGGTAATGCGTAATAGCCGTATTGATTATTATGCGTTTAAGCCAGCCTTCAAACGAATGTTGCCGCGAAAATTGATGAATTTTAAAAAACACTTTTACAAATCCCTCTTGCAAAATGTCATCAGCCTCGGCTTTGTCGTGTGCATAGCGCAGACACAACGCATAGAGCTTCGACGCATACAAGTCGTAGAGGACTTTTTGCATTTTTCTATCGTTCCTTAAACAGCCATCAATTATTTCGTTTTCGGTAAACATTATTACGTTCTTATTGCCAAGACTTTTGTTTAATTTAAATGGTTGCACAAAGGTAAAAAAAAGATATGAGATATGAGACTTTTAGACACAAGACTCTTTAATTTTACAATTTGTGAAATTTTCAGAAACAAATTGTTACTTTTGCAATCGAAAAATCAATTAGCCGAAAAAATGATAAAACTCATACAAACAAACGCTCTCCGTTTTTTTATATTGTTTGCCATTCAAATACTGATAATCAACAATATAAACGTATTTGTTTTTGGTTATTCCACGCCGTATTTGTACCTTATGTTTTTCTTGATGTTGCCTTTCGATATTAACAGAACGGTGCTTTTGCTGCTTGGTTTTACGGGTGGTTTGTTGATAGATTTTTCGTTGGATTGTCCGGGAGTTCACGCAAGTGCAACGCTTATTATGTGTTTTGTGCGTCCGTTTATTTTAAAATCCATGTCGCCACGGCAGGGTTATGATATTAATAGTCAGCCAAGTATAGCTGATTATGGCTTCCGGTGGTTTTTCCGTTATGCCGCCGTTTGCGTTACCATACATCATGTAGTGTTGTTTTTCAATCTATCGTTTACCTTGAATTATTCGTTTTTTTTACTCGTCAGGGCACTGCTCAATATTGTAATTACGTTAGTACTCATTATATTGTGTCAGTATTTTTTGTATAGGAAGTAGGGAACGAGGAGACAAGGGATTAGGTTATAGGAAACAAGGTTGTAGGGATTAGGGAACGAGGAATTAGGAAATAGGAGTTAAAGAGTTTGAAAGTTAGGAAGTTGTCAACTTGTTAACTTGTCAACTTGTTAACTTGTTAACTTTAAAAAATGGATTTAAAATTTAGACGAATTATAGTATCTACAGTATTTGTGCTGGTTGCGCTTATTTTTATAGGGCGGCTGTTTTATATTCAGGTTATCGACGACACCTATAAATTAGATGCCTTGAACAATTCACGGCGATTTATGGTAAAACACCCTGCTCGCGGACTGATTTACGACCGCAACCATGAACTAATCGTGGCAAACGAAGCCGCCTACGACCTTATGGTTGTGTACGGACAGGTTAAAAATTTAGACACAATTAAACTGCTCGATATTTTGCAAATCGACAAACACGTGTTTCTCAAAGAAATGCAAAAAGCTGCCGACAATAAATATCGCCCCTATCCTGTGGTAAAACAAATTAGTGTGCAAACGGCAAGCCGGCTGCAAGAAACGCTGCACAATTTTCCCGGATTTTTTACGCAAGTGCGTACGGTGCGCAGCTATCCGCATAAATGCGGAGCATTGGTATTGGGCTACATTAGTGAGGTTACCAAAGAAGATATTGCTGACGATGAGTATTACGAACAGGGCGATTACATTGGGAAAATAGGCATTGAACGAGTATATGAACGATATTTGCGAGGGCAAAAAGGCGGCGCATATTTAGTGGTCGATGTAAAAGGTCGGGTAAAAGGTTCGCTCGAAGACGGCAAGCATGATAGACCTTCGGTGCTGGGCAAAGATGTGGTTACTACGCTTGATATTTATTTACAGGAATATGGCGAAAAATTGATGCAAAATAAAACAGGGAGTATTGTTGCTATTGAACCAAAAACCGGCGAAGTGCTGGCGTTGATTTCGAGCCCTGCGTTTGACCCCAATTTAATGGTTGGTCAAAGCATCAACGTCAATTACCGGAAATTCGTAACCGACCCCAACAAACCATTGTATAACAGAGCCTTGCAAGGCGACCGTTATCCGCCCGGGTCAACGTTTAAAATTGTAAATGCTTTGGTGGCGTTGCAGGAAGAAATTATAACTCCCTCATTTTCCGTTGGTTGCCAAATGGGTTATTTTGCCGGAGGCATTAAAGTTGGTTGCCACGCCCACCCGTCGCCGTTGAATTTGGTGCAGTCTATTCAAATGTCGTGCAATGCGTATTATTGCAATATTTTCCGTGCAATTCTCGATGCCAATAAATACAAAACCGTGCAAAATGGGTATGATGTATGGCGTAATCATGTGCTTTCTATGGGTTTGGGTGCGCCATTGGGCATAGACCTGCCAAGCGAACGCCCCGGAAATATTCCCAAACCGGAATATTACGATAAATATTACGGCAAAAATCGCTGGAAATCGCTTACCATAGTATCGCTCAGCATTGGGCAGGGCGAAATTTGTATGACACCGTTGCAAATGGCAAATTGTGCGTCTATCATTGCCAACCGTGGTTATTATTACACGCCGCACGTGGTGCGCGAAATTCAAGATACCGCCATGGACAATACCTTTAAGAAAAAGCATGTAACAAGTTTTGACCAGCGGCATTTTCACTATATAATTGAAGGAATGTACGATGTGGTGCAAGGTGGCGGCGGTTCCACGGCGCGTGTTGCTGCTATTCCGGGCATAAATATTGGCGGCAAAACCGGTACGGCACAAAATCCGCATGGTAAAGACCACTCTATTTTTATGGCATTTGCACCGATTGAAGACCCCAAAATTGCGATTGCCGTGTATGTCGAAAATTCGGGGTTTGGTGCAACGTATGCCGCTCCCATTGCCAGCTTGATGATAGAACAATACTTGACCGACACCATAAAACGCCCGTGGTTGGAAACCCGTATGCTCGAGGCAAATTTAATTCACAAACCAACACCAACCAAGCCATGAGAGACAAAGAAATCAGTATTTTCCGCCGAATAGACTGGATTACGGTTTTTATTTACCTTGCGCTGGTAATCATAGGCTGGTGCAATATTTTCGCTGCTGTGTACAACGAAGAAGCAAGCATGATAACCGACCTGAGCGAAAAATACGGCAAGCAAATGATTTGGATTATAACCGGATTTCTTTTGGCAATCGTTATTTTACTTATCGACAGCAAGTTATATTTCAGTTTTTCCTACGTTTTTTATGCCTTTGTCATCGGGTTGCTTTTGGTGGTATATGCGTTTGCGCCCGAAGTAAAAGGCGCTCGTGCATGGTTGGAAATAGGCGCATTCCGCTTGCAGGCAGGCGAATTTTCAAAACTTGCAACCAGCTTGGCAGTAGCACATTACATGAGCCGATACGGAATAAAGATTACACAATTCAAGCACTGGATTGCGGTGGCTTTGATTATGCTGTTGCCCATGGGCATTATTGTTCTGCAAAACGATACCGGTACGGCGCTTCCGTTTGCTGCATTTATGCTCATGTTTTATCGTGAAGGCATGCCCGGGTGGATACTTGGGGTGGCAATTTATCTTGTGTTGCTGTTTTCGTTTTCGGTTATATTTGGTTTCAATAGCGTCGCCATAGCCGTGTTGCTGCTTGCGCTGGTGTGCTTTATTATATTTGCGCAGCGCGAAAAAATAAAACCGCTCTTTGCCGGAATTGTGGTGCTCGTACTTACGCTTCCGTGGGTAATAATTCATTTTCTGGGACTGAAATTGCCCAATTATGCGCCGTATCTTGCGGCAATGACTGCGCTGTTTGTGCCTGCTGTGGTGTATATGTACAAACGGCGGTCGATAATTTTATTTTATCTCTATTTTATAATTCTCGGCAGTTTTGCGTTTTCCTATTCGGTGCAATATGTGTTCGATAACGTGTTGGGCGAACACCAACGTTCGCGTCTATACGTATTTTTCGGCATGAAATCCGACCCTTTGGGCTTGGAATTTAATGTCAATCAATCGAAAATTGCCATTGGTTCGGGCGATTTTTTAGGCAAAGGATTTTTGAATGGCACACAAACCAAAAATAATTTTGTGCCCGAACAAAGTACCGACTTTATATTTTGCACCATTGGCGAAGAGTGGGGTTT
Source organism: Bacteroidota bacterium (assembly GCA_009786075.1). Classification (GTDB taxonomy): domain Bacteria; phylum Bacteroidota; class Bacteroidia; order Bacteroidales; family UBA1715; genus WQTX01. The sequence goes on from WQTX01000024.1 coordinate 20,022, forward strand.
TGTTGGAGCAACGGTTGTAATAGCATTGTTTATAGCCTTGTTTTTGAGGGTTTTATTCTTAGCCGAACGACAGCGCTCCCGTTTTAGCCGCATTTACGGCTACTGCGTGGTCTCTATTCTCTTTTTCCACTTTATGGTAAACGTGGGCATGACCATAGGAATAATGCCTGTGATTGGTATTCCGCTGCCGTTTTTTAGTTATGGTGGCTCGTCATTGTGGAGTTTTACCATGTTGCTGTTTATATTTTTGAAATTGGATACTGATAGGGAGGTTCTTATTCAATAGACTTTTAGACATAAGACTTTTAGACATAAGACTGATGTAAGACACAAATCAACAAATAACCAAATAAAATAGATATGGAAAATCAAGAACAAGACGAAAAAATTATTATTGAACCAATAATAGCGGGTAAAAAATTTCCGTTAAGAATTGAAAAAGAAAAAGAAGAAGCACATCGTCGAGGAAGCGAATTGCTTAACCAACTCTATGAAATGTACGAAAAACAAAACGAAGCCGGGCTGTCAAGAGCCGATATTATGTCGATGGCGGCTTATAGTTTAGCCGTGCAAGTTATTGATTTACAGCAGTTTTTAATACCGCTAATCGGCAATGATAAAAAGTGAAATAAAAAAATCCTAAAATATTTTGTTCATATACAAAAAGTATATACCTTTGTGATATGTAAAAATTATATGTTATGGCAGCAATTTCATTAAAAATAGACGATTTTATTTTTGCGGAAACAGAAAATATTCTCTCCAAAACGAAACAAGCAAGAAATAGGTATATCAACGAAGCATTGAATTATTACAATAAAATGCAAAAAAGATTGTTTCTTGAAAAAATCTTGCGGAAAGAATCGAAAGCTGTGCAAGAAAGCTCAATGGAAGTGGTAAAAGAATTTGAAAAAATTGATAATTATGACTTGTAAACAATTTGAAATTTGGATTGCCGACTTAAATCCTCAAATTGGAACAGAGCCGGGAAAAGTTCGTCCGGTTTTAATTATTCAAACCAATTTGCTCAATAAAATCCCACATTCATCAACGCTTGTGTGTCCAATTACCACAAATATAGTAAAAGACATAAGCATTTTGCGTGTTTCTTTAAAACAAGGAATGGGGAATGTTCAGCAGGATTGCGATATAATGATAGACCAAATAAGAGCTATTGACAACACTCGACTTGTTAAAAAAATAGGGAATTTACCTCAACACCTAATAGAGCAAGTAAAGGAAAATATCGTAATTATTCTTGATATGGAACAATGAGAAAAATACTTTACATAATCACATTTATTTTGTTGACAAACAATATGTTTGCACAAAAAAACGCATTAACCGAAAAAGAAATTTCCAATTATGTGTTTGCTATAAATCAACTTAAAGACAAAAACCAACTTGTAAAAATTTCCTTGCTTGATATGTCAGCATGCGGCATTGGCGTTGATGGGTATTATTGGAATGGCAATTTGGTATATATCAACGCAGGCGGTGGCAACGAACTTGAACTTGTGAAACAAGAACTGTTTTTGCGCAACGATACGATTGTACGAATTGATTATAAGCAATTTACAGCAAAATTGGAAACATACGAGCGAAATTATCCTTACGATAAATATACGTGGGATTTGTCGAAAATAACTTACACCGATACTTCGTATATAATTACATTTTCTAACCCCACAACGTTTAGAAAATGGGGCAATGAAGAAAAAATCAACAAGAAAAAAATAACTCCTTCGATACAACAATTTATAAACGAACGCCTCGCCTGCGGGCAGGAAATGAAAAATGAATTACAATCAGTTATGCAACAAATTGATAGCTTGCGCTTTGTGCAAAATATGCCCTATATATGTGAATATGGATTTGATAATAAGCTTGCCGATTGCGGCGATAAATTATATTGGAACGTTGTAATGTTGCGCGACAATGCCATAGAATTTTTGATTGACAAACTTGACGATACAACTTTGACTACTGCGCCGGTTTTTTATTTTGGCGGCAATTACACCGTAGCCGACATTGCATTTACGGCTCTTACCGAAATAATTCACAAAATTCCTGTGTTTGAATTACTTGGCGTTCCTTTTGACGAAGAGGGTTGCGGTTACTGTGCATATTGGCAACATTTAAACGAAAGTTTTGAAAACCGGCAAGCATTTAAAACCGCTGTGCACAAGTGGTACCACACACACAAATATAATTTGGAATGGATTGGAAGCAATGATTTTTATACCTGCGATTGCCGAGGAAAACACCCGAACGGCGGGCATTTTGAAGTGGAAGGAAGCAGGTAAAAAACATTGTACAAGAACCGGTTTTCCTATAAGTCAAGCACAACAAATTCGCAACTACTCCCTCGATTTCAACATATCGGTCAAGCGTTCCACTTTCGATTTGGTAATTGCCACACGTCCCGAACGAATAAATTGCAATACGCCTACGCCGAATATTTCCTGTAATTCGTTGAACAATCCTTGTGTTTCTGCATAATGTCCGGTTTTTTCAAACACGGCAAAGGTTTCGTTTATATCGAGAATACGAATATTGTAACGGCGTATCAAGTCTTCAATAGAGCTATATTGCAACAGTTTATCGCTTGCTATTTTATACATGGCAATTTCTTGAAACACAAGCTCATCGTCGGTGTTATAGTAGGCTTTAATTATATCAACCCGTTTATCTATCTGTTGCACAACCTTTTCCACCATATTTTTGGTGGTAAACACGGTAATGGTAAATTTATGAATACCTTCTATTGCCGATGGCGAGACCGACAATGTTTCGATATTGATACCTCGACGGGTAAAAATAACGGTAACTTGATTGAGCAATCCAACCGTATTTTCTGAAAAAACGGTGATTGTGTAAAGGGTTGTTTCGTTGTTTGTTGTCATTGTGTGTAGGTTTTAAAAGCCCCCTAAATCCCCCTTAGGGGAACTTGGGAACGTGGTTTAATTTGTTTATTGTTTATTATTCGGACTTTTTGTTTCAAATTTTTTCCATTCGTCATTTTGTTCGTGTAACCAATCATAATAAAATTCAAGAATTGTTGCCGACATATCATCGGGGTGTCGAAATCCTCTATCAAGCATATATTTTTGCAAGCGAGAGCCGCCCCACAATCCCCAATTATTCCTTATCCAAGTTCCCAAACCGTGATGAAATTGAATAGTTTCTTCTCTATTTTTCAATTGTTTGATAGTTTGTTTATCTTCTTCCGATAACAATTTGTCGAGTTGAATAAAACAATCTTCTAAATTTTCAGGAATATAAACACCATCTATTGTGTCTTTTTGAAGTCTTTGCAAATACTCTTTTTCCTCTTCTTCTTGTTTGAGTTTGTATTTATTAATTTGTTCATCTAATTTTATTTCTTCGTTATTCAAATATCTGTGATAAGAAACAAGTATAGTATTATAAATCTCATATTCGCCATACAATCCTTTTTTATTAAAATATTTTGTTAACTGTGAACCTCCATAAATTTTCCAAGCGTGAAAAAAATCAGTTTTGTGTTTAAACTCTTTGTGATAGCAAATGCTATCTTCTTGCAGAGTTTTAATGAGTTGAATTTCATTATTAGGCATTGTTTTGTCTAACACTTCAAAACATTCTTCTATTGTTTTCGGAATAGGAAAATCACGAATATTCTTACGAACTTCGGATTGCGCCGAAATCGTTAGACTAATCATTACCATCAAATTCAATAGAACTAATTTTGCTTTCATTTTTAAATATTTATGCCAATCACGGGCTAAAACCTAATTTACACCTAATTTTTTTACTAAACAACCTAAGTAACTAAGAATTTTTTCCAAAAAGTAACCTGATTACCTGATTTTTCCTTATTGAATTAGGTAATCAGGTTGGGTTGTATAGCATTTTGGGTTACTTAGGTTGCTTAGTTTATAAAATCAGGTCAAAATTAGGTTTCTTTTTTCTATTATTCTGTTATTCAATTATTCAGTTATTCAAATAGTTTCCCTTGCGACGTAATTATATCGGTTATGCACGCCCCAGCCGGCACCATTGGGTACACCAAGCCTTTTTGCTCCACGTTTACCACCAGCAAATATGGTTTGTCGTCTTTCAGCATATCGGCAATAGCTGCATCTAAATCTTCGCGCTTGGTTACTTCGGAAGTGCCTATGCCATACGCTTGCGCTATGAGAGTAAATTTCGGATTTGTCATTTCGGTAAACGAATAGCGTTCGTCGAAAAATAATTCCTGCCATTGGCGCACCATTCCCAAATATTGGTTGTTCATAATAATCATTTTCAAGCCAATTTGTTCCTGCATAATTGTTCCCAACTCCTGCAAAGTCATTTGAAAACCACCGTCGCCGCAAAACAGACACACCGTGCGTTCGGGTGCGCCCACTTTTGCGCCCATACCGGCAGGAATACCAAAACCCATAGTGCCTAAACCGCCCGACGTTATAATACTGCGCGTTTGCGAATATTTGAAATAGCGCGATGCCATCATTTGATTTTGCCCCACATCGGTAACAAGCACGGCTTTGTTTCCGGTGGCTTCCGACACGCGGCGCACCACTTCGCCCATAGTTAAGTGTTCGCCTGTTGGGTGTATTTCTTTTTCTATAACTCGTTCAAATTCAAGTTTTTCGTACTTGTCAAATGAAGTAATCCATTCAGTGTGTTGTGCTTCGTTTATTTTAAGAGTTAAAACTTGTAAAACCTCTTTTGCATCGCCCACCACAGGAACGGCAACCGGTACATTTTTGCCAATTTCCGAACTGTCAATGTCGATGTGAATAATTTTTGCCTGACGGGCATATTTAGTCAAATCGCCGGTAACGCGGTCGTCGAAACGCATACCGATGGCGATAATTACATCGGCTTCGTTGGTTTTTATGTTGGGTGCAATATTTCCGTGCATTCCCAAAAATCCTTTGTTCAGCGGGTAATCGGAAGGCAACGCCGAAAGTCCGAGCAAGGTATTTCCGGCAGGAATATCGGCTTTTTCCAAAAATGCTTTCAGTTCTTCTTCGGCACCACTTAAAACCACACCTTGACCAACCAATGCTAACGGTTTCTTTGCGCTGTTTATCAACTCAGCAGCTTCTTCTATTTGCGTAGCATTTATTTTTGGCACGGGAATATAACTGCGAATAAAATCGCATGGTTTATATTCAATATCAACTTTTTGCACTTGTGAATTTCGGGTAAAATCTAACATCACCGGTCCCGGACGACCGCTGCGGGCAATGTAAAATGCCCGTGCCAATGCCCACGGAATATCTTCGGCGCGACGAATTTGATACGCCCATTTTGTAATCGGTTGTGTTATTCCCACCACATCAATTTCTTGAAAGGCATCGGTACCGAGCAAACTTGCGCCCACTTGTCCGGCAATTACCACGAGCGGCGTACTATCGAGCATGGCATCGCCAATTCCCGTAATTACATTGGTAGCTCCCGGTCCGGAAGTTACGAAACATACGCCCACTTTGCCCGACACACGTGCATAACCTTGCGCTGCGTGAATTGCACCCTGCTCGTGGCGAGTGAGAATGTGATTGAGTTGGTCTTTGAAATCATACAAGGTATCGAAAACCGGAATAATTTGTCCGCCCGGATAACCGAAAATGGTATCAACGCCTTCTTCTATCAATATGCGTAGAAGGGCTTCGGAGCCTGTGATTTGTGTTTTTTGTAAGGTCATATTTTTTGAATTATGAATTGTAAATTATTAATTATTTGTTGTTCTGCCACATATTTATTGCATCGGTAAAAAATGCTGTTATTTCATTGCGATTACCATCAACGCAGACTTTAAACCGGGTGCTATCTGATTTTGTTACAAGCAAATAGGGGCAATACGTTAAACCTACATTTGAAACTGTATCAATAGAAATAATGTCAGAATAGTGCGCAAATATAATTTTATTTTTTGTTATATCTCGCTCGTCAATCCAATATGAGACAATTCGTTTGTCGGTAAAAAAATTACCTGCAACTTTTAATTTATATTCCGAATAAAATTTGTGTATTTTTTCGTCCTCATCAATCGGAATAACTGACCGAATGTATAATTTGTCTGCTTTTTTCAATGTTTTTTCGGTTTCAATTCTGTTGCACGAAAATAATAGTGAAATTATGAGGGTAAGGGTTATTAGTGTTGGGGTTTTCATGTTTTTTATGTAATATTTTGTGTTTTTATTTATTGTACAACTCTTTTAGTCCGTAAGAACTTGATTTTCATAACCGCAGGTCGCGACCTGCGGTTGAGCGGACGCACTCACATCTGCCTGAAAGGCAGGACTTTTGTCAGTTGTTCCGCAAGCAACGCTGCGCTCGCATACGGTTATGAAAATTTGGCTTTTCAAGCCATTTTTAGATATTCGGCTCATAAAGGTAAGTTTTTTATACTTGTGGTAATGGAACAGAATTTGTTTTATCTACTACTTTTGCTCGTAATTCCGAAAAATCTGTAAAATTTCGCATAATATTGCTATAAACATCGCTAAAATTATCTTTCATAATATCATTTCCGTCTTTATCTTTTTCTTTCCATTCGTGATAGAATATTTTTATTGATTGACAATTTTTGTGTTCAAACAATTTGTTTAGCAATGTTCTATCGGAATTACCACACGAATGCCCCATTATAAAAACTTGATAACAATCAGATTCTATAAAATTTAGCAAATGTTTGTAATTATAAGTTTCTGCATATTTTACTGATTTCACATTTTTTAAAAGTTTGTTATCTTTCTTTTTTAGAATTATTTTATAATCATCGTCAAGTTCATCGCCATAACCGAAAATCATAGGATTTTCAATGCTCTGTAATTTGCCGTGAATGTGAATATTAGATATATTTTTATCGTTTACAAATATGTTATCTTTTTTCATATATTGAGAAGGCGTATCTGTGTAATTAAAATTTAGAAATAAATATTCATTAGGAGGAGGTAAAAATGGCGCGTCTTTGCCTAATATATCGTTACTAATATTTTCAATATTTATTTTCTCTCGCTCTGTCAATTGTTTTTCTTTATATCCTCGTATAAATTTATTACATTCTTGCTCTACAAAATTTTCCACACCTTTTGATGTAAAATCAACCTTTTCGCACATTTGATATATCAATTCTTCAATTTCTGAGATTTTAGGAAACGTTCTTGTGTTTTCTCTTTTTAAATATGTTTCTAATTCATTCTTTATTTCTTGAAAATCATAATTTAATTTATCAATTGCACTGTATACAATTTCTCCTAAATCAACTATTACGTTTGGAATTTCATTTTTGTCAAAAACAATCCTTTTTAGAGCATTATAATATATTTCTTCTATATCAACCCAATTTTGCAAATAGAAATTGTTTAATAATGTTTCAAGAAATTTGTTTTTAAAAGTAATTTCGTAGTTATTGTGAGATAGTTTAGGATTGCTAATGAGATTGTTGAATTGAGTAAAAGACATATTTTGACAATCGTTAACAATATTATAATCATCATACTTTGCAGAAATGGTAAAAAAATCGTTTTCACTTGAAAATTTTTCTATTCCTACTTGTTTTAATCTACCTATTTTCTTGAACTCTTTCTTCCAAAACCAATCAATAAAATGCTCATATTTTGTTTCCAATCTGTGAGCTAAATCAAAACCGTTGCCTATTAAAATTATTCTGTTCATTTTTTCTTTATTTTCTACTATTCAAAACCCCAACAAAACCTAATTTTCACCTGATTTTTTACAAAACAACCTAAGTAACAAAGAAATTTTTCTCAAAAGTAACCTGATTAGCTGATTTTAATTAGGTAATTAGGTTGGATTGGGTATCTTTTGAGTTACTTAGGTTGTTTTGTTTATGAATTAGGTATAAATTAGGTTTTTTTATTTTCAATTATTCCATTACTCAATTATTCTTATTCTGAAGATACTCCTTAATAGTTTCCCCCAATCGCTTAATGCCAATTTCAATAGTAGCTTCATCAACGCAGGAAAAGTTTAAGCGGAGCGTATTAACTACTTGGTCTTGACTTGAATAAAACGGATTCCCAGGAACGAAAATCACATCTTTTTGAATGGCGAGATTTACCAAATCCATCGATGAAACGCCTTCGGGTAGCGTTACCCACAGGAACATACCGCCTTCGGGTAAAGTATAGTGTACATTTTCGGGAAAATGTCGTTTGATGCTTTCAATCATTGCAACGCATTGACGACCATATACTTCTCGGATTTTTTCGATATGCGCATCAAGGTCGTTTTTGCTTAAATATTCAAACAGCAATTTTTGTGTAAAAAAGTTGGTGTGCAAATCCGATGCTTGCTTGGCAACAATGAGTTTTTCCATAATCTCGTCGGGCGCAACCACCCAGCCGGTGCGGAACGACGGCACAACGGTTTTTGAAAACGAGCCGAGCAAAATAGTTTGTTCGGGCAAATAGTGCATAAACGAATTTTGCTGCACGCCTTCGTAACGCAAATCGCCATACGGGTCGTCTTCGATAAGAATAATGGGGCGACCTCGTAAAATTTCGGCAATTTGTTCCCGTTTTTCGTTGCTGTACGTTATGCCCGTTGGATTTTGAAAATTCGGCACAGTGTACATTAGTTTGGTATTGCGTAAGCGTGATGCTTTTTCCAATTCCGCCAAATTCACACCGTCGTTTTCCAACGTTACCGGCGAAAACCGCGCTTTGTAAATCGAAAACAGTTGAATTGCACCCAAATAACCAGGTTTTTCAATAATCACACGGTCGTTTTCGTTCAAAAACGTTTTGCCCAAAAGGTCGAGCGCTTGTTGCGAACCGGTAGTTATCAGAATATTTTTCGGCTCAATATTTAAACCTTTCACTTTTTTGTAACGCTCGGCAATGTATTCACGCAATTGCAGGCAACCTTCGGTGGTGCTGTATTGCAGAGCATCGGGGCAATCGTTGTCGAACACTCTATTGCCTGCTTCTTTCAAAGCCGTTACCGGAAAAAGTTCCCGATTGGGCAGTCCGCCGGCAAACGAAATAATATCTTGCGAAACGGTTACTTTCAAAATTTCGCGAATAAACGACTTTGGCACATCGGCAATGCGGTCGGCAAACATGGAATTTGGCTCAAAATTGCGCCACACCAGCGTTTTTTGTGTATCACTGTGAATACTATCCGACCATTTTGCCATGTATTTTAGTATTCTACTATTCACTGCTATGCGTATTCCCGATGACCACGTTACGAAGGCATCGCGTCTTTTTCTCATTCTCATATTTTTTAGTTTAAAAGTTTGTAAGTTTATTTAGTTGACAAGTTAACGAGTTGACAAGTTGACAAGGTTTTTCGTTATTCTATAAAAAAAGCATCAAATCCGTAACCGTGATGAAGTAAGGGTTCTTCATACACGGCGGTTTTAATATTTTTAAATTTGAATTTTGGTTTATATTCTTTCGCCAGAGGCTGATTTCGTTCTTCTCCATCGTACAATCCATTTCCGGTTGCCAAATGAAAAACAATTAATTTAACTGTTTTAGTTTCATAAATCCGGTAAGAACTAATATGATACGGAATGCCAATGTATTCAAGCGAACCGGCAAATCCGTAATAAAGAGTGTCGTTAATTATATCAAGCGGATATTTTTTGTTTTTGTACAGCAAAGCTTTGGGAGTTTTGTATATTTCTGTATAGGTTGCTGAGTATGTAATAGTGTCATTAACTATTTGTGTTTCAATTAATTTGCATTTAGTTTGAAAATCGCAAAACGAAATATAAGTAGGCGTAAAAAGTTCAATTGACAGAAAATTTGTTTGAATTTTTGTAAATGCAGCATTATACATTTCTTGCAATTTTGGCAAATATCCGTTAGATTTTATCTTCACACTATCGAAAGGCGTTGCTTTGATTAATTGTTGATTTTGATTATAAGTAGAGATATAGACTCGCAAATACCAATCCATTAAAAATTCTTTATTTTCACTCATAGTTCCTCCCCTATGAATTTGAAAATCAATCGTAACTATTTTATTATCAACTACCCCAACCGGGAATATCTTAAATTGGTATGCACCTAAACAGGCAAACGAACTAATCGTGGTGCATAAGCATAGAATTAAAAGTATGCAGAATTTTTTCATATTCAACCTTTATTAAAATCTTGTTAAAATCTTGGTTCAGACTATATATCATTCACATCAAACAACAACAAACTCGACGAACGGTCTATTTTATTGTACAATTCTTCTTCTTTGGCGCGTTCTTCTTTTGTGAATTTTTTGCCTTCCGGCGCCACGTGTTGTATAAAAAGCAATTCACGGTGCGCTTTGCAAAATTCTTTTACTGCGCCAATATTTGGTTTGAGTAAAATATTTTTATTGTAGTACGTAATCAGCGTTGTAATTGTTTCTAAACGGTGGTCGCTCACATCAAGTAAATTATTGATAGACAGGCATTCTTCGTAATTTACGGAGCCGGTTTGTACCATCATATTGAGTTTGCGATGCAAACCTTGAAATTCCATAATACGCTGTTCGATTACATCGCCTTTGTCGCGCATGGTTTGCGCTTGTTTGTCCAGCACACTCGGCACATATACCGCCAAAAACACCGTAGTGAGCAACATAGCAACATCTACAATATTAATTGTTTCCGACAATGGCAAATTATAATAATGCCGAATGGCAATTCCCACAACTACACCAATTAACAACAATGCGAACGAAAAAAAGTAGCGCATCAATTTGTCTTTGTTTTTGAATTTTGGTTTCATAATTTATTTCTGTTTTTTATTGAGTATTGTATCATTTTTATTCAATTCTTTTCTATTGCTTCAGCAAGTCCCCCCTTGAGGGGGGATTTAGGGGTGCTATAATTCCCGATTTAGCGTTAAGCGAAGAAATTGCCGATTTGCCTGTTTTTGCTTCCAATTCCCGACGAGCATTGCGGGCAATTTCGCCGCCTTGCACGGCTGCTTGTGCGTTGTCGGCAAATGTTTCGGGGTTGGAAGTTTCCGAAATTTGTTTGGTCGAAAGTTCGGCAAGCATATTCAAAACCAATTCGGTATTGGTCATATTATCACGCAAGTTTTCTTTTTTCAAACCTTTGTGTTGTTTGTATTCTTTGGTGGTTTTTCCCGACCACGTTTTGGTAATAATATCGGTCAGCGTTGCAAATTGTTGTCCTTCTTCAATGCCTCGTTTTTTCCATTCATCGGTCAAATCTTTGCGGATTTCAATGCTTTTCAATCGTTGGTTAATCCAATTATCGGAATAACCAAGGCGTTTATAATCCGCCATTGCCTGTTCGATGCTCAATTCCGGGTCTTGCAATTGGTCTAAACGTTCTTTGGCAACTTGTGCAATCCATTGCTTGAAAGGCTCTGCCTTAGGCGAGGGAATTGATTGAATTAGACGGAAAAGTTGCTGGGTGTTAGCTACATCGGTTAGACGCATTTTATTGTCGGACGCAAGCATTTTCAACTGTCCGATTTTTTCGGACAGTTCACTTCCTTCCGTTTTTAACTTGCGTTTTAGGTCGTCCCAATATTTTCGAGGTCGGTCATTATCGGTCAAGACCTCGATTACATCTACTATGGAAAAATACCATTCTTCCTGTTCTTCACTCCAAGCCGTGCGTACTTGACGGCTTTCAAATAGTTTTATTGCTGTTTCTTGTGTCATAATTTTATTTTTTTTACTTTTTATCTTCCTGCTTTTCCGTGCAATTCGGTTATTGTTAATTTCAAAACAACCATATTTTCATATAAAGAAAAAGAACTTTTCAATTTTTCACTTTTGATTTCTGTATCTGTTTCAAGATGATTTAGAAGAATTTTTATAGCTTCTTTTTTCTTGTCAAAGTCAGATAAAATTTCAATACTACCCCAAAATACAAGTGTTTTGTACAAATGTCCGCACTCATTCGCAATATAACCACCGTCTTCAATAATTGTAGCACAAACACGGGGATTAACTTCAATAAAATCAAGTTTTAAACCCTCTTTGGCACAATGAAAATACAGCGAATTTGTTTGTTCATCGTAACCGTAACTCAAAGTTACAATGTATGGCTCATTATTTTTACATAATGACAATGTAGCATATTTCCCATTTTTCAAAAGTCGTAAAATCTCCTCTTGATTGGTAATTTCTCTATTGGGTCTATTTTTAAAATGATATTTCATCTGTTTATTTTTAATTGATTTTTCAAACTCGCATGATAAGTAGTTAGTAAAATTTAATGATATGTTTTTTGGATTAACTTCGTTGAGCTCCGCTTCGCTACGGTTGCTTCACTTCGTTCGCAATGACGCTCTTTTGAGGGTTAGTGCAAATCAACAAAAAAGCGTCATTGCGAGGAACGAAGCAATCCATTTTTTCTAAAATAT
>WQTX01000025.1 GCA_009786075.1 Bacteroidota bacterium
GTTAAATACTACAAATATTTTCGGTGCTCTGCACCTTTTGTGCCACAACTTATAAATCGTAACTATTTGAAAAATCTATTTGACTTTTAGGACAGCCTCATCTAAACAAGCATGGTTCAGATTTAATTACACTTATACTTATCCAAAGCAGTAGGATTTCCTTTGTAAAACGTTACCCTGTAATGATTTACTCCTTTCGCAGGTTTTGTAGGGCTTTCTTTGCCGCCCCATAGAAAATAGCGGTAGGTGTAGTTGGGGTCGGTGTTTTCTTCTAATTCTTGGCAGGGGTTTTCATTATTGGCAGGAAGTTCTACAATATTTTTAAAATCTTTCCAAACTCTTGCGTTTTGATAATTCTCTTTACTGCCTACCGGAACATACAATGTACACGCACTTTTATCTACATATTTAAAAGTTTCTAAATCTGCTATATTAAGAGGAACAGGATTAAGATTGATAATAGAAGTAAGTTTAGCACAACTTTCAATCGCACCAAATCGAATAGCTGTTACACTTTCGGGAATGTAAAGTGAGGTAAGATTAGCACAATACATAAATGCTCCATTTCCAATAATTGTTACCGTTTCAGGAATAACAAAACTTTCCCCTGTTTTTGAAGCAGGATAGCAAAGCAGGGTGGTTTTATCGCTATTATACAATATTCCATCTTCCGAAGAATAATTTTTGTTCCCTGCTAAAACTTCGATAGAAGTAAGATTTGGACAACCATAACCCGAAAAGTTATTACTCAAATAACTCACACTTGGTGGTATGGTAATTGATATAAGATTAGGAGACCTCATAATCCAAACGTCTTTTACCATTGCAGGAATAATAAAATTTTTGTCTAATTTTCCCTGAGGATAATGACGTAAGGCTGTTTTATCGCTATTATATAACACTCCATTTTCCGAAGAATAATTTTTATTTCCTTCTGCAACTTCAATTGAAATTAGATTAGGGTGCAACTGAAATGCAAAATCATGAATGTTTGTTACACTGCTTGGTATATTAACAGAAGTAAGGTTAATACAATTCTCAAAAGCATAAGAATCAATTTTTGTTACGGTTCCGGGAATAACAAAATTATCCCCTATCTTTTTTGCAGGGTAACAAAGTAAAGAAGTTTTATTACGATTATACAATATTCCATCTTCCGAAGAATAAGTCAAATTTCCTTCTGCAACTTCAATCGAAGTGAGATTAGCAAGTCCATCAAGTCTATTAGCCGTTCCCCAACCAAACATTTCGTAAAAATCTCCGGAATAATTCTGTCCTATTTTTATTGTTGTAATCTCACAATTACCACTGCGAAAATAAACATACGTCGGAAGAGAAGCCTGTAAATTAGAGCCACCGGCTGATATGAAGCAATTAATATACCTCGGTATATCAATATCAAGTTGTCCGTTTTTAACATTAGCACAGTTAATTTCCACTCGTGCCGTACCACCTACAACAAAATTACCTAAAATTTCGCACTCATAATTAATTGTATAGAAAGCACCATTAATATACTCATACGTAGTACCTCGATATATTTCTTGACTATGCGCCTGCGCACAAAGCAGCACACTAAAAATCACTAAAAAAACATTTTTTCTCATTGCTTTAATTTTTTATATTATTACTTGTGTTTGTATTATACTGTGTACCAACAGTATAATACAAAAAGAGAGTACTCTCTTTTTGTATTATACTGTGTACCAACAGTATAATACAAAAAGAGAGTACTCTCTTTTGCGATTTCAAAGATAGGAAATAATTTTAGATTGGCAAGGGATTTTTTGTGATTTTTAATTATTTTTTACCATAATGGCTTAAATATCTCGTAACATAAAGTATGTCATTTTCAACACAATAAACAATCCTTTCTTTGTCTGTCAAGCGGCGAGACCAAAAGCCGGTAAGTTCGTATTTCAATGCTTCGGGTTTTCCTGTTCCTTCATAAGGAGTTTCGGACATTTCCTTTATAAGTTTTTCCAACTTTTTTTGCACCGATTTGGGATAAGACTTTTTTATTTTCTCTTTATCTTCCTGTGCTTCTTCGGTTTCTCGTATTCTCATTATTAATTCCAAAAGTTATTAATATCTACCTCTTTTGTGTTCCCCTCAGTCATATTTCGCCTTATTCTCAACAAATTTGCCACCTCCTCTCTATCGTACGGGTAGTCGTCTGCCGACTTCGATTGCGAAATGAGCTTTGCACCGGCTGCAACACAAGCATCTAAAAACTCACAAATATGCTCATAAACCCTATTCATCAGCGTTTCAAGCGCCTCGTTGCTAATCCACGCTATGTGCGGCGTAATTAGCAATTTCGCTCGTAAATCGTCAGCCAACAACGGTGAATTTTCGGGCAAAGGCTCCTGTTGCATAACGTCTAAACACGCACCGGCAATTTCGTTACAACGCAGAGCTTGCGCCAAATCAGGTTCGTTTACAATACCGCCTCGCCCTACATTTATTAAATATGCACTTGATTTCATTTGTTGCAATTCTTTTGCACCAATTAAACCCAACGTTTGCTCATTGAGCGGAGCATGAATTGAAACAATATCGCTCGAAGCGAGCAAATCGTTCAATGATTTTTGTTCGTAATCGCTCGTTGCATTTTTGCCCGATGTGGAATAATAACAAACCTTACAACCAAAGGCTTCGGCAATTTTTGCCACTGCCCTGCCAATTGCGCCCAAACCAATTATTCCCCACGTTTTGCCGTACAATTCAGAATACCCTTGCTGTATGTGAGTAAATAAATTCTGCTGCGAATACGTTTTCGAAGCTACATAATTGCTGTAATATTCAATATGATGCATCAAACTGAGTAAGAGTGCAAATGTATGTTGCGCCACACTGTGCGTGGAATAACCGGCTACGTTTTTCACTGCAATTCCTTTGCGCTTCGCATATTCCACATCAACATTATTCATGCCGGTAGCCGTTAAACACACCAATTGCAATTGCTCGCAGGCATCAATAATTTCCTTGTCAATAATTACTTTGTTGGTAATAATTATCTGCGCATTGCCTATATGCGCCAAGCGTTCGTGCTTAGCCGTTTGAGCAAATATGCGCACCGCGCCAAAATCCGAAAAACGGTTGAGATTTACATTTGCGCCGAGCGTATCGGCATCGAGGATTACGAGAGAAGCCCCCTCCCAACCTCCCCCACAAGGGGAGGAGAAAGCAGAGCATTGATTTACTGTTGTATTCATATAGTTTACTTATCAACTTTTATTCTTTGCTTCAGCAAGTCCCCCCTTGAGGGGGGATTTAGGGGGGCTTTACGGATTATACTTAGCCCTCTGCATAATTTCCTGCGCCGAAGTTATTGCAAATAAATCGTGCATAGTTACATTGGGATTATTTTTCATAAACGATTCTACAATGCGGAAACCAATCCATTGCCCAATGCGAGCCGGCGATTCGCGGGTAAATGCGTGGGTAAACGGTCCGTCGTCGGTAAATCGTTTTATATCCATACGATTGGAGGTAAACAATAATTGATTGTTGCCCACAAAATATTTCCAAAATTCCCGTTCCGATTTTTCGCAAAATTCAAGTTGCTTTTGGGTGTAGCCCCAAATTACGGTGTCGTGTTCCATGGGCAACATTGATTTTACAAAAAACATATAACGCCCATGCCCTATCATGTGAGCAAGCAAATGGTCTTCTTCAAAAAAACTGTCGCCAAATTGCATGGGAAAATCACTGTATTCAGCCAAAGCACGCATAAAATCAACGGGAATACGGTTGAAATACATTTTTTGACGGGTAAAATTTGCCAAACCCATTGCTCTATATATTTCGGCATCTGCGCCCAAATAACTATCAACTCCAATACCCACCTCACTTGAATCTACCGCTATTCCTGTGCCGTTGCCCACAAAAGTGCATATTTGCGGAATAGTTTTTTCGGGGAAATAATACAAATAATATTGAAATGCTGATTGTAACTTTTTTTGCAATTCCTCGCGGCGTTCACGCACCGGAATGGTCAATTCGTACATAGTTTTCACTTCTTCGCTGTTCATGTATTCCGCCAATTTTTTGCTGTACGCACTGTCGTTTGATGTGCCAATTTTCAAAATCCATTCATTGAAAGTTTCAAAAAAATCGGGGTATTTTTCGAGCATGGCAAGCCGCTTTTCTTCCGAAAAATTATTTGCCAAATCCAAAATATCGTCCTCAAACGCATAAATTTCAAAATCGACTTTGATTGACGAAACATCGCGTTTGTAGGGATTTTTGTTGCACGAAATTCCCAATGCCAAAAGAATACAAAGCGGTAAAAAATAAAAACGTTTCATTGTGTGTAAAAGAGATTATTTTTGCGATTTTTTCATTCGTTTACGCCATTTATATCTTGTAATAGAATGTGTAATATATGCACTCAAAGAATTTCTAAACGAACTGAAATCTAACCAACTACGAGTGTCGGTTCCAATTTTTCTGACAACTACCAATCGCTTTTCAGGCGAATGAAGAATTTGAAAATCTTTGCGATTATTTCTGATATAACTTTTTACGCTCGACACACTTCGTGTCCACGCATCGTGAAACACAATCATTCCGTTGTGATTCAACATTTTTTCGCAAAAATAAAAATCAACAAACACAGAATCGAATTTGTGGTCGCCATCGATAAAAACAAAATCGAATGTTTTACCTTCTTTCAGTAATTGCGGCAATGCAAAATGAGAATAATCGGTAATCAATTGTAATGTATCAAGCAATCCCAATTTGGTAAAAATCTCAATTCCGTCGTTCCCAAACCGTTTATTTTGAAATGGGTCTATTGCAATATGCGTGGAATTGGTAGCAGCCATTATGTGGCTTGCCGAAAAACCAAGTCCAAAGCCCACTTCCAGTGTAGTTTTGAAATTGTTGGTTTTTACAAGATTGTAAATATATTCAGCTTCGCTATATTTCACTATCGAACCTATTTCTTTGTTCGATATTGTATAGTGTTGTTTTATTTTTTCTAACATTGTGGTAGTATTTTTCGTTTTCTTACTGCGCCGCACTAAATTGCCGAATAAACCGCAAATCGTTTTCAAAAAATAAACGAATATCTTTTATTCCGTATTTAAGCATTGTAATGCGCTCCACTCCCATTCCAAAGGCAAATCCGGTGTAAACTTTGCTGTCGATACCGCAATTTTCAAGCACTTGCGGGTCAACCATGCCGCAACCCAAAATTTCGACCCAACCGCTGTGTTTGCACACATTGCAACCCGTGCCGCCGCACAATGAACACGAAATGTCCATTTCTGCCGAAGGCTCGGTAAACGGGAAATACGAGGGACGCAGACGAATTTGCGTGTCGGCGCCAAACATTTCTTTGGCAAAAAACAAAAGGGTTTGTTTCAGGTCGGCAAACGATACATTTTTGTCGATATACAATCCTTCCACTTGGTGGAAAATACAGTGCGCACGCGCCGAAATTGCTTCATTGCGGAACACTCGTCCGGGGAAAACGGCACGAATAGGCGGTTGCGTTTTTTCCATCACACGCACTTGCACGCTCGAAGTATGAGTGCGCAATAAAATATCGGGATTTTTTTCAATAAAAAACGTATCCTGCATATCGCGCGCAGGGTGTTCATCAGGGAAATTCAAGGCACTGAACACGTGCCAATCGTCCTCCATTTCCTGCCCTTCGGAAACAGTAAAACCAATGCGGGCAAAAATGTCGATAATTTGTTGTTTTATAATCGACAATGGGTGCCGGCTGCCCAATTGCAAAGGGTTGCCGGGTAAACTGACGTCAATATCAAGGTTTTGAGTTTCGGTTGAAGCAAATGTCGCTTGCAATTCATCGAATTTTGCTTGCGCAGCATTTTTAAGAACATTAATTTTTGCGCCTATTTCTTTTTTCTGTTCGTTTGCCACATTTTTAAATTCCGAAAAAAGATTATTTAATTCGCCTTTTTTCGACAAAAACGTCAAACGGAATTGTTCAACTTCTTCTTTTGATTGTGCCTTAAATGCTGCAATTGCAGCATGAAGATTTTCAATTTTTTGTAACATGTTTTTTAGGTTTTTAGGAAACAAGGAGACGAGGAAACGAGGAAGGGAACGTTTCGACTTCGCTCAACGACCGAAGGAGCGGTGGCTGAGCGAAGTCGAAGCCTTATTTTAAAATTACGATTTTTGTTATTATTACATCGTTCACAGGGCGGTCGCCGGGCTGAGTTTGCACACTTGCAATTTTATCAATTATTTCCAAACCTTTCACAACTTCGCCAAACACGGTATATTGACCATCTAAAAACGGTGTTCCGCCTATGGTTTTGTAAATTTCTTGTTGTGTTTCGCTATATTTTTGTGCCGAAACAGCGCTTTTTTGACCTTGCACAATATAAAATTGCGAACCCGATGATGCTTTTTCGGGGTTCATGGCATCGCCCAAACGCGCCGCTGCCAAAGCGCCTTTTTTGTGAATAAGATTGGCGTTAAATTCCGCAGGCACAGTGTAACCCGGTCCGCCCACACCCAATTGCGCGCCAGCAGGAGCATTTTTTGAATTTGGGTCGCCTGCTTGTATCATAAATCCCTGAATTACACGGTGGAACAATAAACTATCGTAAAACCCTTCGCTTGCAAGTTTCACGAAATTATCGCGATGAAGGGGTGTTTCGTCGTACAATTTCACTGTCATTACACCGTGATTGGTGTGAATTTCAAGCATTGTTTCTTTTGGTTTTTCCGCTTTCGGTTTTTTTTCTGCTATTGAAAATGCTAAAAAAGAGGCGCATGCGAGCAATCCTGCTGCATAAAAAAGAGGGTTACGTTTTTTCATATCTTAATATTTTTTATATTTGTTTTAAAATTCGGCGCAAATTAAGAAAATTTCTGCTATATTTTGAAAATTTGCCAAAAATTACTACCTTTGTTTTTAAATATACTCAAAAACTTTTTGTTATGCTGATAGAGAGAATAGAAAACAACTGCATTACAATATCATTATCGTCTTCCGCAAAAGATGTTTTCGGAATTCAGAGTTTGATTAATTATGCCAAATATTTGGAGGCAACTTCAATGTCGAAAGCCGGGCAAGCCGATGTTGATGCGCTTGCAGAAAGCGTAAATTCAAATTGGTGGAAAAATAATAAACATCGCTTTTTGAAATGAAAATTATTGTTGATGCCAATATTGTATTTAGCGGAATCTTGAATACAAACGGAAAAATTGGCGATATTTTGATAAATTCCGGAAAAATATTTTCATTTATTGCTCCCGATTTTTTGCGCTCCGAAATTTATTTGCATTACGATAAACTAATGAAAATATCAAAACTCTCGTTGGAGCAAGTTCGAGAGGCAGAATATCAAATTTGCAAATCAATAACATTTGTTTCGGAAGAACAAATACATCTGCCTAATTGGCTTTTTGCCGAAAAATTAGTAACCGGCATAGACCCAAAAGATATTGTTTATGTGGCTTACGCCAAGCAATTCAAATGTAAATTATGGACAGGCGATAAGAAATTAATTAACGGTCTTGCCGAAAAAAACTATCATAATGTGGTTACAACCAATGATTTATTTGATATTAAAACGTCGTTGCACTTTGATAGAAATTAGTTTATAAGTTTGAAAAGAGGGGAAAATGAAAAATAAAAGCGACACATTTTTTCTTGAACGAGCCATAGCCATAGCCCTCGAAAGCGTAGAACGAGGCGGCGGTCCCTTTGGCGCAGTGGTGGTTGAAAACGGCAAAATTATAGCCGAATCCGGTAATTGCGTGCGCCAGCACAACGACCCCACAGCTCATGCCGAAGTGGAAGCTATTCGCCGAGCCTGCGAAATTAAGCAAAGTCATTCGTTGGAAAATTGCGTATTGTACGCCTCGTGCGAGCCGTGCCCCATGTGTTTGGGAGCAATTTATTGGGCGCGTTTACAGCGGGTAGTTTTTTCGGCAACCCGCCACCATGCCGCACGTATAGGTTTCGACGATAATTTTATTTACACCGAATTGGGCAAAGATATAATTGAGCGTTCTATTAAAACCGTGCATATAGATTTGCCTTCGGCGCATGCGCTTTTTGAGGTTTGGGAGCGGAAAGAGGATAGGGATAATTATTAGTGGTTAATGATTACTTTTTTCAAAACATTTTGTTTCAATCCTTTTTCAAAATCGTAGGTAGCCATTTTTTTAAAATTTTAAATTGTCAAAATAATTTTTCCTCGCGAAACTTTTCTTCGCAAAACTTTGCCAAAGTTAATTACGTAGAAAAATGGTGAATTTTCAAAAATTTTTTAATAGTCAAATAATCAAATGAATCGAATTTATTCTGCGAGCACACAGCGCACCGAGAAGCCGTTCCTGCGATAGGCGAGGCCCACGTTCGCGCCATTCCCATCGAAGAACGCGCGGTACGCGCGCACCTCGACCGAATCGTAGGGCGTACTGCTCCAATAGTAGCCGAGCACGCCTGCATAGTAGAGCGTGCCGGTACTGTAGCCGCGGTAGCCTACTGCCGGAAAGAAAAGAGAGTTTCCGGTTGCTCTGTCGGTAAACTCACGTCCGATTACGCCGTTTTGGATTGTCCATGCGTTAGTTACTTTTTCGGTGTCAAATAATTTATCCTGCTCTGCTTTGGTAGGCACTCGCCAACCTTTGGGGCTAGGGTCGTTTGCTTTTTCCCATGTGGTGCCTGTGGGAACGGTAGCGTCCCAACTGGTTACCGTTGTATCTGTTGCATTCCACGCTTTGGGGCGATTCCATTGGTAGAACATACCTGCGCTTTCTGGCTTTTCTGCAAAAGTGCCAAAAGTATCAACATTGCGTGTAGCCCATTTTACACCGTTAATTACTACGCCGGCATCGGTGGTTTTGGGGTCTGGTTTTTGTGCAAAAGCTACTGTAATCGTTGCAAATAGTGCTAAAATTACGTGTAAACTGAATTTTAAGAAAGTTTTTTTCATAATAATGAAATTTAAAATGTTAATTATTCAACTTTACTTTCGCAAAGATAGGTTTTTTTGTGATTTTCTTTTTCAAAAAAATAATTTTTAATTCAATAGAACAATTTCTTATATTTGCACAATAAATGACATTTGGCAAATATCTATTGAATATCTTAACAGGGCGAGCACACAGGCATCGCCCCTACACACCAAAACATGAAAATCCTCTTTGAAAATTGCGTCCCCAATCCCCTCGCCACGCAGGTCGAAAAATCCGACATTTGGCTTACGCAATGTGAGTTAAAAGAAAATCACAGCTATCAAATAGTTGCGCCGAGTGGAACGGGAAAATCGTCGCTTGTGCATATTTTGTATGGTATGCGTTCCGATTATCAGGGGGCGGTTTATTTTGATATGAAAACTTCTAAAAATGTCGTTTCGACTCCGTGGTCATTGAGCGAAGTCGAAATGCTCAACGACCGGGCGGCGGTGGCTGAGCGGAGCCGAAGCCACACTCCCACAAATGCGAATAGCTATAAAAATAACGATTGGACTACTATTCGCAGAAATCACATAAGCATTGTATTCCAAGGTTTACAGCTATTTTCGGAGCTTACGGCTTTGGAAAATATAGAATTGAAAAACAAACTGACCAAATACAAAAGTCGCAGCGAAATTTTAGAACTTTTGGAACTTTTTGGGCTTGGCGAAAAACGCGACCAAGCGGCGGCAACCCTTTCGTTTGGACAGCAACAACGAGTTGCCGTAATTCGTGCACTGTGCCAGCCCTTTGAAGTTTTGTTGCTCGACGAACCGTTTAGTCATTTAGACAAAGAAAATACCGCAATTGCGGCTGGGCGCATACAGCACGAAGCGCAGCAACAAGGCGCAACAATCGTTACCACACTCCTACACGCTAATCTTGAAATTCCACACGACTATGTTTTCTATTTATAAAGAACTTTGGAAAATTGTGCGCAGCAATATTCGTATTGTGCACATTTGTTTATTTAGCATTTCAAGCATTATCGGTTTGTATATTGTGTTTTTGGCGTGTTCAAGTTTTTCTTTATTTAAGTCGATACAACAAGTTGAAGATGATTTATTTGCAAAAGATTTTTTGATTATCAGCAAAAAAATATCAACATTTACAACCTTGCGTAATTCGCCGGCAACATTTTCACAATCCGAAATTGAAACACTCAAAAAACAGGAATTTTTCAACTCGGTTGATGCTTTTATGTCATCGCAATTTTCGGTTACGCTGTTTAGCGACAGCAAACTAATTCCAAAATTTTACACCGATTTCTTTTTCGAGGCAGTTCCCGATAAATACGTGTACAACACCACCGAAAGCTGGCACTGGCACGAAGGAATGGCGAGCGTTCCGGTAATTTTGCCCTATAATTTTCTTGCGCTTTACAATTTTGGCTACGCTCCCACGCGGGGTTTGCCGCAACTGTCGGAAAGCGTGTTCCGCTCCATTCCGCTTAAAATTCGCATTTATAACGACACGCAATCGGCGCAGTTTGCAATAAAAATTATTGGATTTTCAAAGAAAATAAATACCGTGCTTGTGCCGCAGAATTTTTTGCAATGGGCAAATACAGAGTTTGCGCCAAACGCCAAAAATCAACCTTCGCGCCTCATAATTGACTGCCCCAACCTTGCCGATGCTCGCATAGCACAATTTTTTGCGCAAAAAAACCTGCAAATCGACGAATCGTCGCTTGCCAACAGCAAACTCACGCTCTATTTAACCATTGCGCTTACGCTTGTGGGCGGCATTGGAATTATTATAACTCTGCTTGCGCTGTGGCTCTTAGTGTTTAATTTTCAGCTTATTATAGAACGAAACAAAGAACGAATACGCAATTTGTATCTGTTAGGATTTTCTCGCAAAAACATTCAAAAACCGTATTTGCTTATAATTTACACGCTTTGTCCGCTTTTGTCAATCGTTGCTTTTTTTGCCTCGCACATCACATACATAAAAATTATTGAAATAGTAGAAACAATTACCACAATTGAAGTGCCAATGTTTTGGTTTTCATTGATTTGTGCTATTATTTGCACAATTGTAATTATTGCAATTAATGTTTTTGTTTTGCGGAAATCTATTTTGAAGGCAATATATTGATTACTCGGAAGTAGTTATATCTTATATGCAGACATTCAAAAAACCAAATTGTTCAAAAATTGTTCAAAAATTGTTCATAACCGGACACAAAGCGTCCGAAAATGAACATTGTTAGATTTGCAATTAATTATAACTTGCTGAAAATTAAGGTTTCGTAATTTGGCATACACATTGAATAACAAGAATGGCGCATAATCATTTTTATTAATAATTACAATCATAATTCTTAATGATTTTCGTCATAAATACTCTTTTATTCAGTAAATAACTTGCTTATTATATGAAAAATCATTATCTTTGTGTAAAAATAATACACCCCATGGAAAATATAGAAATAAACGGAACTGCGAGAATTCCAACCGTACACTTAAATGCCCAAACAGGTGTTTTACTTTTGAAAGGTGTTTCAATTCTCGAAAATGCTTCTGATTTTTATACGCCTATTATTGATTGGCTTGGCAAATATGCCGCCAATCCGCAGGAAAAAACCATTTTGAACATAGAATTGGAATATTTTAACACAAGTTCGTCGAAATGTTTCTTGGGTATATTCAAAAAATTGGAAACGATGGTAAAAAACAATGCCAATGTGATTGTGAATTGGCTCTACGATGCTAATGATGACGATATGCTCGAAGCCGGAGAAAACTATCAATCAATTGTAAATGTGCCGTTTCAAATGCTGCCAATTGCCAGTTAAACATTACCTGTGTCGTCTATGAAACCGGTGTTACTTGCCACTATTTTTTCTTGTTTCGCTATTGCGCTATTCGCTCAAAATCAAAAAGTTGAATTGCGTCAATTACAGCAAAGCAATAATGTATATTTCTACGAAGAAAAACCATACACCGGTATGGTGTACGAAAAATACGAAAACGGAAGCATTGGACTTTGGGGCGAACTGAAAAACGGCAAACGTGAAGGTGTATGGACGTATTGGTACCGGTCGGGAACAAAAAAACGGGAAACAACCTTTGTGAACAACCAAAAAGAAGGTACTACCTACTATTGGCACGAAAACGGTTCGCTCGCCAAAGAAATTACTTTTCGGGCAAACCAAAACATAGACCAAAAATTGTGGGACAATTCCGGAACTCGTTTAAAAAATCCTCGTTTTGAGATTTTTAAATAACTGCAAATTACTATATTTGTAGAAAATTTAAACAACATCGAAACAATGAGTAGCGAAATATTATTTCAAGCAAAACGCAATGAACTTGTTACACTCCTGCAAAAAAAAGGCATTTACGATGCGGCTCTTTTAAAAGCATTGGCAACCGTTCCACGCCATTTATTTTTTACCGACAGCAGTTTGCAACAATTTGCTTACGAAGACAAAGCCTACCCCATAGATGCCAAGCAAACAATTTCGCAGCCCTACACAGTGGCTTTACAAACACAATTACTTGAACTAAAACCGGCAGAAAAAGTACTTGAAATAGGAACAGGAAGTGGCTATCAAGCAGCTATTTTGCGCGCAATGGGCGCACGTGTTCATACCATTGAACGACAAAAAAAACTATTCTTCAAAACCAAAGATTTACTGCAATCGCTCGGAATTTCGGTAGATACTCTTTTGGGCGACGGTTTCAAAGGTTTTCAACCATTTGCCCCCTACGATAAAATTATAATTACCGCCGCAGCCCCCTATATTCCCCGCACTTTGCTCGACCAACTGAAAGTTGGCGGCATTATGGTTGCGCCGCTTGGCGAAGACAAAACACAAGTGCTGATGCAAATAAAAAAACTATCGGAAACGGAATTTGAGCAGCGGGATTTTGGGCTTTGTAGTTTTGTGCCTATGTTGAGTGGGATTGAATAGTTCAATGTGCCAATACGACAATATGCCAATTAATCAATAAATACAATTGAGTATCTATGAATATCTTACTATCAATTGAATATCTATAATACATGACCTTAGAAAACCGCATACAATCATTAATCGCTCAAAACGAAGCACTTGGCAAGTTCGTTTCATGTACGCAACTTTCGGGCGCAGGCTCTTCACGGCAGTATTTTCGTGTAACAACCACAACCGGTTCGTACATTGCCTGCAACGGCACAAATATTGACGAAAACAAAGCGTTTTTGTATTTCGCCAATCATTTTAAACAAGCACATTTACCCGTTCCTCGCATTTTTGCACAAGAAAAACCTGAGCCATGGCTTTACATTATCGAAGATTTTGGTGATACCGATTTATTAACTTACAAACAAAATTGTAATGAAAAACAGGTTGAAACGCTTTACCAACAAGCCTTGACAGATTTACAGAAATTTCAAATACAAGGTACGAACGATTTGGATTATTCACGTTGCTTCAACCGTTCGCAGTTTGACGAAGTTGCTATAAAATGGGATTTTTACTATTTTAAATATTATTATCTCAAACTCACACCACTTGAATGTAGCGACCAACAACTTGAAAATGACTGCAATACGCTGATAAACTTTTTGCTCCGAGCACCACGCTCCTATTGTATGTATCGTGATTTTCAGGCTCGTAATATTTTAGTGCACGAAAATTCGTTGCGTTATATTGATTTTCAAGGCGCTATGCAAGGCGCATTGCAATACGATGTGGTTTCTCTCCTCTATCAAGCAAAAGCAAATCTTTCGGCGGCACAACGAGAACGTTTGCTCTCATTTTATATTGAACAATTGCCTCGCTCAACCTACACTTCGACCTGCGAATTCCGAGAATTATACGAAGGATTTATATTCATTCGCATATTGCAAACACTTGGTGCTTACGGTTATAGAGGTTTTATTCAACGCAAACAGCATTTTATAGAAAGTATTGCACCGGCGTTGGAAAATTTGAAACTGCAAAGCGAAAAAATGAATATGCTTATTTCTATTCCTTACCTTAATTCTTGTATTCAGCAATTGCCGGTTCTAACAATATGCTAATGAGACAATATGCTAATATGCCAATGAGACAATATGCTAATAAATAATTAGAGAATTAAACAATTTAAAATAAGACATAAAATAATTAACACATTTTACTATATTGGCACATTATCACATTGGCACATTCACTAATCTCTAACCACTAATTTTAAAATATGACAGCAACTCCAGCAACCCTCACCGTTCACATTACAAGTTTTTCCTTCAAAAAAGGACTTCCCGAAGACCCTTCGGGCAATGGTGGCGGATTTATTTTCGACTGCCGGGCAATTCCAAATCCGGGTGTAATTGAAGAATATAAAGCACTTACCGGTATGCAAACGCCTGTGATTGAATATTTGGAACAACAAGCGGCAACACATGAATTTAAAGTACACATGTTCGCACTTACCGAACAAAGCGTGAAACGCTACATTGAACGAGGTTTTTCAAATCTTATGATTTGCTTTGGTTGCACCGGCGGACAACATCGTTCGGTGTATTTTGCCGAACAAACGGCAGCTTTTCTTACGCAGAACTACCCTGTTGCGGTACATTTAGAACATAGAGAGCAGAATGTGATGAAGAAATACGCGCAAGTATAACCGAGTGTAACTTTTCCAAAGTTTTGAACTTTGGAAAAGTTTAGTTTATAGTTATAAGGCTTTACGACTTCTTCGCATAAGCCAACGCCGCCCCAATAAACGCCTCAAACAGCGGGTGCGGAGCCAATACCGTACTGCGATATTCGGGGTGGAATTGCACTGCCACAAACCATGGGTGCGAAGGTATTTCCATAATTTCCACCAAATTGGTATTGGGATTAAATCCGGTGGCAATCATGCCGGCTTTTTCAAATTCTTCCAAATATTTGTTATTAAATTCGTATCTATGCCGGTGGCGTTCAACAATGTCGGTAGTTTTGTAAATTTTATATGTCAACGAGCGTTTTTTTATTTCACACGGAAATCCGCCCAAACGCATAGTTCCGCCCATTTCCAATACGCCTTTTTGGTCTTCCATAATATCTATAACAGGGTAAGGCGTTTTGCGGTTCATTTCGGTTGAATTGGCTTGTTCGTAACCCAATACGTTACGTGCAAATTCCACTACGGCGCACTGCATGCCCAAGCAAATGCCGAAAAACGGCACATTATTTTCACGGGCATACTGTACCGCTACAAATTTTCCGCTTACTCCACGGCTGCCAAACCCCGGAGCTACGAGCACACCTTTACAATCGCCCAATTGTTCCTGCACATTTTCTTCGGTCAATGTTTCGGAATGTATCATCTTCAAAATCACTTTACATTCGAGTGTTGCGCCGGCGTGAACAAATGATTCTATGATAGATTTATAGGCATCGGAGAGTTCTACGTATTTTCCTACCAAAGCTATTTGTACGGTCTGTTTGGGGTTTTTATGTTTTTCCACAAACGTGCGCCAAGGCTCTAATGTTGGTGTTTCGCCCACTTTGAGTTTGAATTTTTTCAAAATAATTGCGTCCAAACCTTCGTCGAGCATAGCAAGCGGCACAGCATAAATGGTATCTAAATCACGTGCTTCTATAACTGCCTCGCTGTCGATATTGCAAAATAAACCTACTTTGCGTTTTATGTCGTGCGAAAGCGGTTTTTCGGTGCGCAGTACAAGCACATCGGGTTGCACTCCGGTTTCAAGCAATTGTTTTACAGAGTGTTGTGTTGGTTTTGTTTTCAATTCGCCACTTGCCGCCAAATACGGCACAAACGTTAAGTGCACAAACATACATTGTCCTTCGTGTTCCCATTTCATTTGGCGGGCAGCCTCTATGAACGGCAACGATTCAATATCGCCCACCGTACCGCCGATTTCGGTAATCACAAAATCAAATTGTTCTTTGGTGCTTACCAATTTAATATTGCGTTTTATTTCGTCGGTAATGTGCGGAATTATTTGCACGGTTTTTCCCAAAAAATCACCACGACGCTCTTTTTCAATCACATTGCGGTAAATTCTACCGGTGGTAACACTGTTTGCCTGCGTGGTTGGGTAGTTCAAAAAACGCTCGTAATGCCCCAAATCCAAATCGGTTTCGGCACCGTCGATTGTTACATAACATTCGCCGTGTTCGTATGGATTGAGCGTTCCCGGGTCAATATTCAAATACGGGTCAAGTTTTTGAATGGTTACACTATACCCACGCGCTTGCAATAATTTTCCGACTGAAGCCGAAATAATACCTTTTCCTAATGACGATGCAACACCGCCGGTAACGAATATAAATTTTGTTTTACTCACGATTTTGTTTTTTTGAGTTGAATAATATTTTATTTAATGCTGGATTGCTTCGTTCCTCGCAATGACGTACAAAAGAGCGTCATTGCGAGGAACGAAGCAATCCAGAAATTATTTAGCCTCTTCTTTTGCCGCCTCGTTAATCATTTTTATCTGTTGTTTTAACGCGTCAATTTCTTGCTTATGTTTTGCTATTTTCCCATTCACATCTTCGCGCAAAGCGTCTGCATTTTTGCTTTTACTTTTTGCAAAAAATTCTATATTGGTTTCCATTTGCGCAATTTCGGTTTGCAAAGCACTAATTTTTGTACGCAATTTTCCAACTTCGTCGTTTTTCTGTCCCGGTTTTGGTTGTTGCTTAATGGCGTGTATGGTGTTTTTTACCGTAAATTTGTGTTTTTGCTCCGAAGGAAGTTTCAAACTTTGTAATTTTTGCTGAACAGCCTCATTGTAATCTTTGTTGAGTTTGTCTTTCTTTTTGATAGGCACAAGTCCAATTTCAAACCATTCTTTTTGCAAAGCGTTCAATTCTGCAAGCGTTTCTTCGGGTGTAGCCTTTTGTTCCAAATTCACAATGCGTTGCAACACATCGGTTTTGAGTTTGAAATTTGCAGCTTGTTCATCGTCTTTTTCTTTGAAATGCGCTTGGCGAGCGTTGAAAAATTCATCGCAGGCGGCACGGAAACGGTTCCACAATTTTGCGTTATCTTTATAAGTAGTGTTGCCAATTTCTTTCCACGCTTTTTGCAATGCCAAAAATTCGTTAGTTGCTTCTTTCCAATCGGTGCGTTGTTTCAAGGCTTCGGCTTGTATGCACAAATCTATTTTTTTCTGTTTGTTTTCATCTTCAGCTTCTCGCAACGATGCAAATGCAGCACGTTTTATCGCAAAAAATGAATTGCAGGCATCGCAGTAACGCTCATAAATTTGTGCATTATATTTTTGCAGCGCAAAACCGATTGTTTTCCACTGTTTTTGAATTTCGGTAATTTCTTGCGAAATAGCGTTCCATTCTTTAAGGCTGTTTTTAGGTTGCGCAATCAATTCTTCTAATTTTTCGCACAAGGCTAATTTTCGCTCATAATTTTCGGTTTCCTGTTGTTTCAAATCCGAAAAATAATCTTGATGCGCCTTATTTATAATGGTGGTTGCGGTTTTAAACCGTTGCCACACATCGTTTTTCTTTTCTTCAACAACGGGACCAATCTCACGCCACAAATCGTGTAATTTTTGCAATTTTTTGAATGCTTCAACTACTTTTTGTTCCAATAATAAAGCTTCGGCTTTTTCGCACAGTTCAATTTTTGCCTCTAAATTTTTTCGTAAATCAAGGTCTCGCAGTTCTTTATTGATTTTTACATAATTGTAAAATACGCCAACGTGATGATGATATTGTTCCCAAATGTTTTTGGTTTCACTTTGCGGAATAAAGCCAATTTCTTTCCACCGTTCCTGCAGTTTTTTGAAATCGTCAAAGGTTTTTTGCAGCGATTCTTCTTTGTTTACCAATTCTTTGAGTTCTTCAATAATTGCCAAACGTTTTTGAAGGTTATTTTCACGCACAAGGTTTTCTTCCTCAACACGTTGCGCTCTTAAATTTTTGATTTTTGCGTAGAGTGTTTTAAACTCATTTTCTTCGGTTGAAAAGAACGAAAAATCTTCAATCGCATCGCCCGATTGTACTAATTCTGCTTTTTTCGCTTCGGTTTCAGCCTTCAGTTTTTTGTAAAACACCACGCGAATTTCTTCTATTTTCGCTCGGTTTGCCTCTACATTTTCTTTTACGCACAGCATTTCCAATTCATTTACAAGTTCTTGCAATGAATATTCAAAATAATTGGGCATTTCTTCGGTTTCCTGTGAAGTTTCGGCAGTTGTGTCTGCTGTCAATAATTCTTCGGTGGTTTTTTCAACAGGATTTTCTGCAATCGGTTCAACTTCTTGTGTTACAGGTTCTTCGATTGAAGTAACAGATTGCGCTTCTTCAATCGTTTCAACTTCCGGTGTAGGAGTTTCTTCAATTGTTTCCTGTTCCTGTGTTGGTGTTTCAACAGGTTTCGTATTTTCTACTTCCGTAGTCGATAGCGTTTCTTCGTTAGTTAGTTCATCAATTTGCATAGTCATTGAGTTTTAATGGTGTTTTTCAAAACGAAACAAATATACGTTTTTTTGTGATTAGTCAATAATTTTATCCATATTGTTTTTCATATCTTCGAGCGACATCGAATATACGTTCATTGCCCGCCAGCTCATGCCCACATTCGAAAAACCGCCGTCGTTGAACAAATTTTGCATAGTAACTTTGCGGGTTAAATCCGAAAACATAACCAAACAATAATCGGCGCAATCGTCAGCCGAGGCATTGCCCAGCGGCGACATACGTTCCGAAAAGTCCATCAAATCGCCAATACCTTTAATACCTTGTCCGGCAGTGGTAAGCGTGGGCGATTGCGAAATAGTGTTGACACGGATTTTTTTATCACGTCCGTAAATATAGCCGAAACTGCGGGCAATTGATTCCAACATTGCCTTTGCCTCAGCCATTTCGTTGTAACCGAAAAATGTGCGTTGCGCCGCCACGTATGAAAGCGCCACCACCGAACCCCATTCGCGAATAGCGTCCATTTTGCGGGCAGTTTGCAGCAATTTATGAAACGAAATCGCCGAAATGTCCATTGATTTCATCATATAATCGTAGTTCAAATCGTCGTACGGGCGATTTTTGCGCACATTAAGCGACATTCCAATTGAGTGCAGTATAAAATCGACTTTCCCGCCAAAGTGCGCCATTGATTCTTTCAAAAGATTTTCAATATCTTCAACGCTTGTAGCATCGGCAGCAATTACTTTTGCATTGGTTTTTTCAGCCAATTTGTCCATATCGCCCATGCGAATGGCAAGCGGCGTGTTTGTCAACACAATTTCCGCACCTTCTTCAACGGCTCGTTCCGCAACTTTCCACGCGATAGACATATCGTTGAGCGCCCCCAAAATAATTCCTTTTTTTCCTTTGAGTAAATTATATACCATATAGTTAAAATTAAAAACGCAAAGATACACTTTAATTGTTCTCAAAATATTTTTCTACAAAAAGATTACATCAATATAAAGAATAAATCTTACTTTTGTAGAAAAGTATTCAGTTATGTTCTACGATATAATAAAAAAACAATGAAAAAATATTTTTTAAATTTTTGCTTGCTGTTTGCATTAATTACTTTCTTCAATTCTTGCGGCAAAGAAGATAGCAAAAAAGCCATGACTACCGACTCCGGCGTAGTAATTAATGGCGTAAAATGGGCAACTCGTAATGTAGATGCGCCCGGAACTTTTGCAAAAACTCCCGAAAACGCGGGTATGCTTTACCAATGGAACCGCAATATAGGTTGGTCTGCTGCCGACCCAAGGGTAAATTCTAACGGCGCTACAGTGTGGGATGTAACTGTTCCCTCCGGCACAAAATGGGAAAAAGTCAATGACCCATCTCCTGCCGGATGGCGTGTACCTACTTCCAGTGAAATTTACTCTTTGTGTAACAGAGAAAAAGTAAATGTCGAATGGACTACCGAAAAAGGTATAACCGGTATGCGTTTTACCGATATTGTTTCTGGTAATTCTATGTTTTTGCCTGCCATTAACCATCGGAACAATAGCGATGGTACGCTCTCCTATTGCCTGGGCTACTGGAGTAGTACGAAGAACAGAAGTGGCTCGAGTCCCACTGCGTATCACTTGTTCTTCTATGACAACACATATGTGGGAGACTTTGTGATAGTAGATGATTTTCCCCTCCGCGCCGGATTGCCATTGCGAAGTGTGGCAGAATAATTAATTGTCCGAACTATGATTTTAGTGTGATTTTCTCGGTTGCTGAGCTTGTTGAAGTATGATTGCTATGATTTTTTCTATCATATAAATCACAATAATTAAATTAAAATCATACTTCGACAAGCTCAGCAACCGCAGTTAAGACGAAAGACATCTTACTTTATTGTTGAAAAAATAATTCCTTTTTTTCCTTTGAGTAAATTATATGCCATATAGTTACAATTAAAAAGGCAGAAATACACATAAAATTATAAATTATGAATTATAAATTTATTAATTTTGGTATTGTGTTATAAAAACTTTTCTCTACCTTTGCTGCTGAACTAGTGTAAAATGTCTAATATTTTAAAACAAAAACATTATGAAAAAAGTATTTAATTTCAGTATTTTAATCGTAACCGCGCTCGCTTTAATATCATGCGCAGGAAAACAAAGTAGCACAAACGACGATAATAGCGCAGCAAGTGCTGAATCCTCATCGGTGTCCAATACCGGCGATGGGCTATCCGCAACCTATTTCAATATGCTAAACAGTGGAACTTACCATTTGAAAGCAAAAATGAAAGGTGGCGACGGGAGCGAAACAACAATGGAATCCTATTACAAAGACGGCATGACGGCAGTTACAATGGAAATGGAAGGTCATTCCAGCAAAATGATTTACCGCGACAACAAAATGTACATAATCAATGACGCCGGCAAAACGTATATGGTTATGCCTATTCCCCAAAACTCGTCTTCGAACGAAGCGGTAAAAACAGACGGAATGACCCGCACCGGTTCAGGAACGGCTGAATTTAACGGAAAAAACTTGCCGTACGAAGAGTATAGTAGTTCAGAAGGCGGGAAAGCGCAGTTTTTCCTCGATGGGAAAAAGATTGCCGGCATAAGGAACATTATTGACAATGAATCTGTAATGGATATTATTATTTCCGTGCTGGATACAAACGTACCTGCCAATGCATTTGACGTACCGAGCGGGTATAAAAAAAATGAAGTGGGGTATTGATTAATTGGATTTTTGCATTTTTAGAAGTACTCAATAATCAAACTAAAATCATACTTCGACAAGCTCAGTAACCGCAGTTAAGATAAAAGACATCTCATTTATTGTTGAAAAAATAATCCCCGAAGGTAGGGTAACGGCACGAATAAATTGTTATTTTTACGCAAATTTTCATAAAACCAATAATTTAAAACATACACATAATGAAACGACACATTGTACGAGTAGCCGCCTTATTATTTTCGGCTCAATTATTTTTTTCGTGCGAAGAAGTAAATAATATATTACCAAACACGGAATTAACATCGGCAGAAATTGTTGAGGGTTTGAAAACAGCATTAGTAGCCGGCGCGGATTCTTCAACCAGAGTACTTTCTGCGGTAAATGGGTATTATGATAATTTGAATAATTTAGAAACAAGAATACCATTGCCCCCCGAAGCGCAAACAATATTGGACAATGCAAAAATTATAGAAAAACTTCCGGGAATTTCTTTTATTACGAAAAATTTAACCAGCGAATTACAAGCAAAAACAACTGATTTGATAAAATCAATCAATAATTCGGCTGGCGATGCTGCAAAAGAAGCACTGCCAATTTTTGAAGGTGCTATTCGCGATTTATCAATTACCGATGGTTTAAGTATTTTGAAAGGAATAACAGTAAAATCCGAAAGTTTTGATTCAACAGCTGCAACAAATTATTTAAGGTCGAAAACATTTAGCAGTTTAACCGCGACGTATGCACCATACATGAACAACGCCTTAGGAAAACCATTTGCAGGAAATCTATCGGCAACAGAAATTTGGAACTCAATTACTCAAACATATAATGGTGTTGTAAATAACCAACTTGTACAATCCGCTGCCACAGTTGCCGGACATTCATTCGCCCCTGTTAACACTGATTTAGGCGAATTTGTTACAGGCAAAGCCTTAAACAGTTTATTCCTAAAAGTAGGCGAACAAGAAAAGCAAATCCGTAAAAATCCTTTGGCGTATGCAAGCGATATCATTCAAAAGGTGTTTGGGTACGTTTTTAAATAATGGTTAATAATTCTCGATTATTAATTATTCAGTTATTCAACTATGGTAGATTACGGAAAAACAGATACTTACGAAGATACGGACGTTGCTGATTGCATTGCCGATACGCATACATTGTTATTGCACAACGACGACTTTAACTCCTTCAATTTTGTGATAGACTGTTTGATAAAAATTTGCAAACACGAAGAGGAACAAGCTACGCAATGCGCTTACTTAGTGCATTATACTGGCAAAACCGACATTATGCACGGCGAATTATCGAAACTACAATCCTGCAAAACCGCCTTAACCGACCGTGGGCTTTCGGCTACGATAGAAAGAAATTAGGGAGCTATTATCTCCGCCACCACCGGAAAATGGTCGGAAATTTTCTCTCGATGTACTGTGCTCGAAACAGGCGTAAAATCGGGGTGCATCAATATAAAATCTATGCGTTTCGACAGGAATTTCCAATGATACGTCCCCCCCACTCCTTTCGATGTTTCTAAAAAGGCATCACGTAAATTGTTGGTTGCCCGTATTATATGGTAGGTAAATGAATACGGCGGAGCATTGAAATCGCCGCACACAAGCGTTTTGTACGGACAATCCTGCACCGATTTTGTTAAAAGAATTGCTTGTGCGTTGCGTGTTTGCATAGCTTGCACCATTTTTTGCAGCACATTTTTCACTTCTTCCACTTCAAAATTTTCGCCCGAAGCTATTTGTTCTATGGTTTCATAATTTTCGCTGTGCAAACGGTACGATTCCAAGTGATTGTTGTACACGCGAATAGTATCGCCGCCACGCACCACATCTGCCCAATGCGATGAATTGCCGGAATTACCAAAATC
Organism: Bacteroidota bacterium; assembly: GCA_009786075.1. Taxonomy (GTDB): domain Bacteria; phylum Bacteroidota; class Bacteroidia; order Bacteroidales; family UBA1715; genus WQTX01. The sequence continues at coordinate 22,950 of WQTX01000025.1, forward strand.
CAACGTTCCTTTTTGCACAATCGGGTAACGGCTAAAAATAACCGTTCCATAAAAATAGCGGTCTTTTATATAATGAAGTTTATGCACAGCCACGTATTTCAAGCCCAACTGCTGTTTGATGCTGTCCATAAGCTGATATTTTTCCTGCTTGTCGTAATGATATTCTTGAAAACAAATAATATCGGGTTGCGACTGCTTCAACAATGAAAAAACTTGGGCTTGTATTGTTGGTCGTTCACGCCACCCCCAATAATTAAACGCATTCACGTTATAGGTAACTACGCGCAAAGTTTTGTCGTTTTCCCCTATTTCCCGCGGACTGCCAAAACCAAACGTATCGAAAAAAGGCGAATAACTCAACGCCATGGCAACAAGCACCACAAGCACATACCACCATTTTCGCATAATAATCCAAAAAAGTAAAAAAGCACAGTTTACACCCACGTAATACGGGTAGCCCAGCGAAACAAGCTCAAACACCCACGGCGGTTCATTATGAAACAATCGTACGCCTGCCGACATGAGCAGCAGCACAACGAATACGAGGTTAATGATTAGAATTATGTAGCGGATAACGTTTCTCATATAAAAAAGCCCCCCTAAATCCCCCCTCAGGGGGGACTTTTGGAACTGTGGTTTAATTGTTTATAGTATTTTAATTTTGTGCATTTTGTTTCTTTATAAAGATAGAAATCTTCAGAATTATTTGGAAGTATTCATTACTTCTTCAGAAAGTCCCCCCTGAGGGGGATTTAGGGGGCTTTACATCTTTTGGTGGAACAACAAATCTTTTTCTCTCTTAGTCAAACTATCGTAACCATGTTTGGAAATTTTGTCCAAAATTACATCAATTTCGGCTTGCGACGCAGCAACTTTTCCAATTTCTTCAAATTGCACGTCGGAAATATTTGATTTTTTGTTGCGATAACTTACCCGCATTTTTGGTTTTTCGGCAAACAATCCGGTAAACCAATCACACAAACGCCCAAACCACGCCGCAATATCGTTGCCTTGTTTCAATTGCCACGCCCACACAACACCGAATAACGCTCCGCCCAAATGCGATAAAACCCCGCCCGAATTAAGTCCGGGAACAGAAATAATATCTAACGCAACCATTACCAACGCAAGATATTTTAAACGCACTTGTCCGAAAAACAGTAAAAACACCTGATAATTAGGAAAATACGTTGCCGTAGCCACCACCACGGCAAGCACCGCCGCCGATGCACCAATCATAGAAACAGTACCCATCATTGCCTGTGCCTGCAATGCCGGAATAATTTGAAACATAGCCACCGCAAACAATGCCCCAAAAATTCCACCAAGCACATACACCGCAAACAGGCGTTTACCTTTGAGCATATCAATAAAAATACGCCCAAACCAAAACAGCCACAGCATATTGAAAAGCAGGTGCAAAAATCCCTTGTGCACAAACATATAGGTAATGAGCGTCCACGGTTTGCGAATTAATACTTCGGGATTAAGGTAGGTTTGAATATTTGCCATAATAGCCTCAGTAAATGCACTTGTAACCGATTGTGTAACAAGCCACGAAAACAGCGCAAAAATATTGATAAGTGCAAATACGGCTATGTTTATAAAAATCAAGCGATTGAGCGTTGTGCCGTGCTTGAATTGGGTTTGTAGGTCTTTTATGAGGTTCATAGTTTTTTATTTTTTTGCCAATTTAATTTCTTTTTCCAATTGCGCCAATTCCTTCATATCTTCTGCATCGGCTTGTTGTATTTCAAAACGTTTTCTCTTTTCACTGAAATTTTCATACACATTTTCTACAAACGCTTCCATTTGTTCATTCGTAACACTGCCTTTTCCTATCAACAATTCTTTTTTATTGAATGTTATAATGCCATCTACATTTTCACGCCAAAATTTCATTGAAATATCTTTTCTTCCTTTTGCTTGCAATTCGGCAGTTTCTAAAAATATGATAACCATACGGTTAAGGCTATCCATTTCGTCTTCTGTCAGGTAATTTTTTGCAATATAAATGTCCTGCTTACGCACAATTTTGCCCTTCCAACTTGAGAGTGCCATATTTGGCTCATTAGCATTGGCACGAGAAATTACAAGTTCGGCAGCCGTTTTTCCGGTAACTGCATACAAAAGTTTATTTTGTGTTTCGGCAAAAAACATCTGTGTAGCTTTATCGGTCGCATCGTAATCGGTTGATAACGCAAACAAATCTCTGACTTTTTGATAAAAACGTTTTTCGGAAGCACGAATATCACGAATTCGCTCCAAAAGTTCATCGTAATAATCGGGACGACCGTCAGGATTTTTCAACCGTTCATCGTCCATTACAAAGCCTTTTATCATAAATTCCTTCAAATTACGGTTTGCCCACTGCCTAAACTGCGTTCCTCGCTTGCTACGAACACGAAAACCAATAGCCAAAATCATTTCCAAACTATAAAAAGTTACTGTGTAATTTTTGCCATCAGTGGCAGTTGTCAAGTAATCCTTGACAACTGAATTTACATCTAACTCATTCTCTTCCAATATATTAATTATATGCAAACTAATATTTTGCTTAGAGGTGTCAAAAAGTTCCGCCAAATGACTTTGATTAAGCCACACATTGCCGTCTTTCGACATCAAACTAATTGATGCTTTGCCGTCGTCGGTGTTGTATATGATTATTTCTTGGGGTTTCATTTGGGTTTAATCTTTTTCTGCATTCGCAAGTTCTTTTAAAATTCTAACAGGAGTATTCAAGTTTTTGGCAACGGCTATACGAACATCAATATGGCTATCTTGCGCCAATTCTTCCAATATTTCTATTGATGCATTTTCATTAGCAGCAACTTTTTTTCGCACCCATTCACTACTATCTTTCGACAATTCCTGTAATATTTCTATTGAAGTATTGGGATTTTCAGCAACGCTCATACGAACTCTAAATTCAATATCTTTTGCTAATTCGTTTAAAATTTCTATCGGAGTGTTTGGATTTTTTGCCACCATCTCGCGAACACTTGAATAGTTATCTTTCGCTAATTCTTGTAATGTTTCTATTGGCGTGTTTGGATTTATTGCAACCCTCCCACGAACAAAATAAATATTACTTTTTGCTAATTCTTGTAACGTTTCGACTGATGTATTTGTATTTTGAGCAACTGCTTCATGAACCGCATAATGAACATCTTTCGCTAACTCATTTAGCATTTCAATTGAAGTATTTGAATTTTTGGCAACGGCTATACGAACATTAATATGACTATCTTGCGCCAATTCTTCCAATATTTCTATTGATGTATTTTCATTAGCAGCAACTTTTTCTCGCACCCGCCCATTACTATCATTCGCTATTTTTTTTAATATTTCAATAGGAGTATTTTGGTTGTAAACAATTCCCTCACGAACTGAATAATCTTCATCTGTTGCTAATGTTTTTAAAATTTCTGTTGGAGTATTGTGGTTACGTGCAACCGAAATACGAACAAAATGATGGCAATCTTTTGCTAATTTTTGTAATGTTTTTTGTGGAGTGTTTTCATTGCGAGCAATCTCCGTACGAACTTGAAATTCACTATCTTTTGCTAATTTTTTCAACGTCCGTATTGACACATTTTCATTACGAGCAACATTCATGCGAACCCACCAGACAGTATCATTTGCCAACTTTTTCAACATTCGTCGAGTGGTATTTGGGTTGTCTGCAACGTTAATACGAACACCTCCTATTGTTAACGTTTTTAAAATTTCTGTTGGAGTATTGGGATTTGCAGCAACACTTTCACGTACATTATAATTATTATCTTTTGCTAACTCTTGTAACGTTTTTATTGGAGTATTTTGATTTCTTGCAACGAAACACCGAACATTACAAGCACTATCTTTTGCTAATTCTTGTAAAATTTCTATCGTTACATTTGGATTTCCGGCAACAACCTCACGAACCTGAGATTGCGCTGAAACCGCCAAACAAGCAATCAAAAATAAACTCGTTAAAAATAATTTTGTTCTCATTTTTTTGTAATTATTTTTTCCCTTCCCCCGCTTTTACCAATAGTCCATTCGCAATAAAATTATCGCTTTGGGAAAGTTCGAGTGAATACATCAATATCGGAGGTTCTTCGCCAAATGCAGTTACTCCCAAAAGTTCACAATATTCTTTTTTTTCGGGCATAAAAATTTTATTGCCAATATCTAATTCGGGGTTATAAATTTTTGCAAAAAGTGTAGCCCAGCCTTTTTTTGTCCAAAATGGGTGGTCGGCAGTTGTTGTTATCGAATTATCTTTGAAATCTAATATGTACATGTAGGTATGTTTGCCAATAATCAATTTTGTAACTTCTGTGTTTATCAATGTTTTAGTTTTAAAATTGTAGCTTTTCACACTGTCGCCTTTTTGTATTAATTCAATGTTTTTCAGCGAATTATCTGCCATCAAAATTTTTGTTCCGGCGGTGAGGCAATCATTTTGAGAAAATAAACTTCCCGAAAATGTAAGAAACATCGCAAGTATGAATAATCGTTGTTTTTTCATAATTTTTTGTCTTATGTCTATTAGTCTAAAAATCTTGTGTCTAAATTTCATACCTGCTTTTCCCTTTTTTCCGCCACCACATAATCAAAATAAACGCAAAAATCATTCCGCCCAAGTGGGCAAAATGCGCCACATTATCGCTTGCCGAATTGCGCATACCCAAGAAAAGTTCAAGTGCACCGTACAAAATTACAAAATATTTTGCTTTCATTGGAATTGCAAAAAATATGTACAAATACGCATTAGGAAACAACATTCCGAATGCCATAAGTAAACCAAAAATTGCGCCTGATGCACCAACTGTAGGCACATTTACAACTCGATTTAATTCGCCCAAAAACGCATCGGTATAATTCTTTTTTTGCCAAATTAATTCCGCCCCTTGGGTGTTAATCACGTTCATCAGTTCGGAAAGTTGCTCCTGCGGTATTCCATCTGTAAGGTTTTGCAGACGAATATAAGCAACCAAAATTTGCACCAACCCTGCGCCAATTCCGCACACCATATAAAAAATAAAAAATCGTTTCGCTCCCCAATATTGCTCTAAAATAGTGCCAAACATCCACAAAGCAAACATATTGAAAAAAATATGGGTAAAAACTAATTGTCCTTGCGAATCAAACGTTGCGTGCAAAAACATATACGAAATCAACTGAACAGGTTTAAATTCGGTTGCCGAAATATAGTGCAACCCAAGCAAATGCACCATATCGAAACCGCCGGTCATACGCAACACAATACCTATGACGAACATTGCAACATTAAGTATCAATAAGTTTTTTACAACCGGCGTTAAACCGGAAAATCCGGAGAGAGAATAATTGCTCATATATTTTAGTGGTTAATGAATAATGGTAAATGGTTAATTTGTAGGGGCAATCCCTTGTGGTTGTCCTGTTTAATTTGTTAATTGATATTCGTTGATATTCGATAGATATTCATTGTCTTGATTTACGAATTAAATTTTTTAAATATTTCCGCATAATCCAAAAGCACCACCGCTCGTTTGCCGTCGGCAGAAAGATTGTGCTCCGAACATTGAAATAACTGTGCTATAAATATTTGCATTTCATCGGGTTGCATTGTAGGATTGCGATACAAGGCTGCCGATTTTGCGAGTGCAAGTGCAATGCGCTCGTGAACGTTCACTGCTTTGCCTTCTTCGTATTCGGCTATACATTGGTGTATAATGCCTTCTACTTGCACTGCCTCAACATCGGCAGGCGTGCCATGAATTACGAATGTGGTGTTGCCAAAATGCTCAATTTCAAATCCCAATTCTGCCAATTGTGGTAAAATTTCCTGCAACACACTCATTTCGTGGGCTGTGGTTTCTATACGAATGGGTACTATTGTACGTTGCGTTAATTGCTTAGTGCATTGCAATTGCGCTAAAAATTTTTCGTATAAAATACGGCTGTGCGCCCGTTTTATGTCAATCAACATTAAACCGGTTTTTCCCTGCGTGAGTATGTATTTTTTCTGAATTTGCATACACATTCCGGTTTCTTGCTGCGAATGTTCTTCGTTATTTAAAGCCGAACGAAAGGTTTGTTGTATGGGAATCGCGGCTTGTCGCGGCGCTGCATCGAATAATTGCTCCCAATTCTGCGTTGATTGTTTGTGCGGCATTGAAAATGACGACTTCCCTCCTATTCCACTCCCAGCTGACGTGCTTTTTGGCGAACTTTCAAAGGGATTGTAATGCGGATTAATATCTAAACTTGGCAATTTTACATCACGTCCGGCAGCAGTTGCAAACAAATCGGAATAATTCGTTTCGTCTGAAAAATCAAGCGACGGTACTACGTTATTTTTGCCGAGCGAGTGTTTTACCGTAGCCTCCAACAGTTGCACAACATTGTATTCTTCCACAAATTTTATTTCAGTTTTTGTGGGGTGAATGTTCACATCTATGTGCGCCGGATTGATGTCAAAAAACACAAAAAACGGCGGGTAATCTTTTGCCGTTATCAAATTTTGATAGGCTCGCATAATTGCTGCTTGAAAGTTTTTTTGCCGGAAAAACCGCTGATTTACAAACAAATATTGCAAATAGGAATGTTTTTTCGCCGTTTCGGGAGTGCCCACAAAACCGTGAATTGCCACAATGGACGTTTGCCCCTCAATGGGCAACAGTTGTGTTTCAAGTTTTCGCCCAAAAATTGCGCCAATGCGCTGTTTCAAGTTCGTTTCGGGGTATTTTGCAAACAAATTTTCGTCGGTATAAATAGTAAATGACACTCCGCAATGCGCCAACGCAATTTGATAAATTTCGTTAAAAATAAACTTTTGTTCAGTCTGATTTGTTTTCAAAAATTTACGGCGAGCCGGAATGTTAAAAAACAGATTTTTGACTATAAAACTCGTTCCCACCGCACACGAAACCGGTTCTTGGCTCTCAACTTCCGATGCTTTTATTACCAATCGTGTTCCGCAATCATCATCAGGGCGGCGAGTTTTTACTTCCACGTGCGACACAGCAGCAATCGACGCCAAAGCCTCGCCACGAAAGCCCATAGAGGTTATTGCAAATATATCTTCGGCATTGCGAATTTTAGATGTTGCATGCCGCTCAAACGCCATTCGCACATCAGTTTCACTCATACCGTCTCCGTTGTCGGTAATTTGAATAAGCGTGCGTCCAGCATCAACTATTTTTATAGTAATATCGGTAGCGCCGGCATCAATTGCATTTTCGAGTAACTCCTTTACCACCGAAGCCGGTCGTTGCACAACCTCGCCTGCGGCAATTTGGTTGGCTACGGAATCGGGTAAAAGGTGGATAATGTCGGACATGGGGCGAATAATTGAATAACAGAATAACTGAAACGTGCAAAAATAAGCAATATCATTTAATTAAGGCAAGTATATGATGCTTGTTTATTAACAATTGTCTTGAACCACGATTTTAGCAAGATTATCAAGATGAACAGGATTTTTTAACCGTAGCGAAGCGGAGCTCAACGAAGTTAATCTTGATAATCCTTTAAATCTTGCAAAAATCGTGGTTCAGACGAATGATACTTTCGCCCCCTCACGCGAAACCTCATTCACATATTTTACAGCAGGATACCCCACCATAAGACTAATATACACCTTATGATTTTCAGGAATACCAAACTGTTTCTGCAACGATTTATTCTTACCAAAAGCCTTAGCAATAAACCCATTAAAACACGTACCTAAACCAAAACTTGAAGCATACAGCGACAAATACGAAGCCCAAATCGAAGCATCGGTTTCGAGCATACCAAGTGTTTCGTTTTTGGCGTGAAATAATATAAGCGCAGGCGCACCAAAAGTAATATTTTGTTTGCCTTCACGCTGCGCTTTTTTAAATTTTACAACATAGTTTTCTAACTTGATTATCTGCTTTTTAGAGGTAAACAATTGAACTATTTGTTTAATTACCGGACGAGTAAGCAATCGTAACATTTTCAATAATTCATTCGACACATCGGCATTGATTTTTTTGAGCAAGTCTTTGTTTGTTATTACCGTAAGCTCCACTCCCCGCACATTGCTTGCCGACGGCGCGTGAGCGGTAATTTCCACAAGTTTTTGCAAAACATCTTCGCTAACAATTTGCTTTGTAAAATGCCTGCAACTGCGAGTATGCACACATAAGTTTCTAAATTCTTGCGGTTGAACACTTTGCGCTTGCAATTCAATAATTGCTTTATCGTTCATCGTTACCGCCCGTTGCGCACAAATTGCCACACAATGACCACAGCCAATGCACAAATCAGAAACCGTAAAGGTTTCAATATCAATAGCGTGCGCGGTGCAATCGTTTACGCATTTTTTGCACTTTGTGCAGAGGTTTTTATCAATTGTTATCATAATTATTATCTTTTAACTTTGTTCCTCGCAATGACTTTCAAAAGAGCGTCATTGCGGGTTCGACCCGCAATCTCATATCTTTTTCGAGGAGATTCCTGCCTTCGCAGGAATGACGAACTTTTGAGAAACTAACCACTAATCACTAACCGTTAACCACTAAAACCTTTTCATTACCTTATCCATCTCCCGCTTAGCATCTTTTTGTTTCATATCTTCCCGCTTGTCGTGCAGCTTTTTACCTCGTGCGAGTGCAATATCTACTTTAGCCCACCCTCTTCCGGTCAAATAAAAACTGAGGGCAACAATCGTAACACCTTTATCTTTCAATTTTTCTTGAATTTTGGCAAGTTCCTTGCGATTGAGCATCAATTTTCGTTCGCGCAAAGGGTCGTGATTGTTGTACGAACCAAACGAATACGCCGAAATGTGCATTCCTTTTACCCACATTTCGCCATTGTGCACATAGCAATAGGCTTCGGTAATGCTTGCCTTGCCCATGCGCAACGACTTGATTTCCGTGCCGGTAAGCACAATTCCGCAGGTAAATGTTTGAATAAATTCGTAATCGTGCGACGCTTTTTTATTTTTTATGTATATTTGTTTTTGCAACATATCTCAGATTGTATTTTTGCAAAAGTACAATTTAATTGTAAATTAATTGCAAACAACCTAATTATTGACCTAATTTTACAAACAAAACAAAAATATTAGAAGTGTCCTGAAATTACTTCGCCACAATACTAATCGCATATCCCCCGCCCGGAGCCGACTTTTGTGTCAATTTCGTTTTACTTGTTACTTCCATTTTCCGAATCGTATAGGATTGCGGATTCGTTTTGTAATGTGCATCCTTGCCGTCGGCATAAATAGTTGCGGTGTATTTTTTACCCGGTTCCAGAAAGTCGAATGAGATGGTTGAGGTAAAGCCTTTTTC
>WQTX01000026.1 GCA_009786075.1 Bacteroidota bacterium
TTCNTTTTTTGCGCGCAAGCGCGTTTTTTTAGAGTAAACACGAAGGCACGAAGACAGAAAGACACGAAGAATATTTTCTTAACTAAACGACATTGATTTTTTAATTTTAATTTGTGCCAATTTTTCGACCCATGCAAATAAGTAACCGGTACATGCCGAAAGTGGAATTGCCAAAACAACAATTACAGTAAATGCGTACCACGAGTTATTGCCACCGCCAAACAACATTCGGCGAATTTCTGCAAGCAATAAAAACACAAATGGGTGGAACAAAAATATGGTTAGCCCATGTTTGGTGTATTGCTTGTAAACCCACGCAAATACTGAGTTTCGTTTGCAAAAATTAATTGCTCGAATAATATGGTTTGAAAAAATATACAGCAAACCAAGCAAACCAAGCGAAAATACCAAAAATATAAACGTTGGCGGAAATTTATTGTTTTGCATACTTGGCGAAATGTCGTAAAACACAATTGCCAGCACAACTGTAATTGCGCAACAGGCAACCACAATTATGGCATTGCGAATTTGTTGTTTTGAACGCTGCATAATTGTTGTAAAAAATAAACCTAAATAGGTAAAAAATCCGTAAAAAGCAGTCATTTTTGAGAAATGCAAGGTTCTACCGGTAATAGGAATTATTTTAATCTGCAACAACACAAGCAATGTGGCAAAAAACAATAAAGGCAAAATTTGCAGGAAAATTTTAGAATTTCGCTCGTAATACAAGCGCAAAAACGGAAAAAGCGCCATAACCAACAAATACACCGGTACAAACCACAATGCCCACATTAAAATATTGGGATTGCAAGATGAGGATTGCTCAAAATATAAAAACCAGTCGGCAAGCACTTTGCCGGTATTAAAAGTATCGGCAACGAAATACGTAATTATCAAACAAATAATTGCATACAACCAATACGGAAATAAAATGCGTTTGAAACGAATAGAATAAAATTCCCACAACGGTTTTTTCCTCGACATTCCGTTGCTTGCACCGGCTATCACAAAAAATAATTGAGTGCCGAGCAATAGATATGTTTTGAAAATACTTTCCGGAAAAAAGCCCATCCAAAATAAGCAGTGGTTAAACACTACCCATATCATAGCCAAGCCACGAAAGGTGTCTAAGCGTTCATCACGGAATTTTGATTGTTGGAGTTGTAATTGTTCCATTATGTAATTACATGGATTGCTTCGTTTACTTCGACTGCGCTCAGCAACCACCTCGCAATGACGCTTTTTTGTTGATTTGTGCTAACTCTCAAAAGAGCGTCATTGCGAACAAAGTGAAGCAATCCAATTTTTTTGTTTAGATATTAATTTATGTTACAAATGTACGATTTTTTTTCTTACTCAAACGCCCTAAAATAATTTTCATCGGCAAAGGCGAGTAATTCACGGTCGCCGCCACTATCGCCGTAAGCAATTAAGTAATACGTTTCACGTTCGGGAAATACTTCGAGCAGGCGATTGACCTTTTCTTGTCCGTAACAGTTTTTACCGAGCAAACGACCGGTAATAATTTGATTTTTATTGATTTCTAATTTTGTTGCTAACACAGTGGAAATTCCTGTTTTTTCAGCCCATGGAATAAGCCAATTTTCAATTGATGCACTTACAATGCAAATTTCGTAACCGTTTTGTTTGTATTTTTCGAGCGTTTCGGCAAACTTTGGTTGGAGCATTGTGTCAATTTTTGCACTAAACTTTTCGCAATATAAATTAAATTCCTGCAATGTCATACCTTTGAAAAAATACGAAATTACCCATTGTTTTACTTTCCAATTTGCCACTAAACGCAATTTCATGGCAACAAGCACAGGCGAAAAAAACAAAAATCCTGCGTAAAATTGAAATTTTCCTTTGCTGAATTTTATAAATTCTATAAAACTGTCTTTGTTGGTTATTGTGCCGTCGAAATCGAAGGCTACAATGGTGGGTTTATTGTGTTCGTTCATAGCGTATTAGGCTTAAAATATTTCCGACAAAGCAAGCAAAATATTGTATATCATGCTGCTTTTAATAATTGTGGTAAAATTAAAACCCATAACGGGAATTCCTACGAACAGCATAAGTAGCATCACGCTGGCTTTCGTCGGTTTCAAAAGGTAGGAAAAAGCATTGTTTATGTGCGAGGTGCAGGCACTAAAAAAAGCCGGAAATATGTGTTCCAATTTCTCTTTCGGTATCAGCAAAAATATGGCAAAAGAACTTGTAACCCAATAAAAAAATATTCGCCCCAAATCGCAAGAAAGAAACAAGGCAACAGGGATTAAACACAGGAATTGAAAGATTAAAACCGACGATAAAACGTGTTTATCGCGATAAGTGAAAATGTGTTCTTTTTTCCTAAAAACCAACAGCGCATTGCTTGCAATATAATACACCACAGGAATAATCATAAGCCAAAAAACGGTTGAATCGACACTCATACTTTTGCTTGAAAAATTCATTGTAGTGTGCGTTTGGAATGCGTAATCGCTCGTCCAGCCAATTGCACTTAAAGCACCGTGAGAGCTGGTGGTTAGTGTTGCGGCTTTTAAATTCGCCACCGGAACCCACGAATCCCAAATTGCTTGCGCCGTTTCTAAATTACCATGATAGTGCAAAGTAAGAAAAAATGCCGCAATGCTTGGCAATAAAAAAGCTGCCGATAAGACTATTGATTGCCATCGTCCTTTGTGTTTATAATCGTTGCAGAGCAGTAAAAATAACATTGGCAACGAAAAAAACGCTATAACTTCGTGAACCTGCAATGCAATAATAAGCACTGTGTTTGCAACAAAAAATTTGATTGCCAAACGATTGTTTTTAGCAAAAAACCAAAGAGTTGCAATCAAAAAAATAAGCATTAAATAGTCTCTTTTGTGCCAATACATGCCCCCAAACACGTGAGTACCAAAGAAAAAACACATGGGCAAAATATATAACGCATAGCCTTTTTTTACAAATGCCCACACGAAAAAAACAATAACAACAACAAGGCACACCAAACACAAAATCTTCATTGTCCATTCAACATTGATGGTAAAGTTTTTGGCTATAAAAAACAATAGTTCCCCTATAAGACCTCGTCGCACGAAACCGCCCTGATAGTTAACAAGCCATTCGGTATTAGTCCAACCTTCTTGACTGTGTTTCAAAAAAAATTGCTCTATAAAGCGTTGCACAAACGACACTACAAACAAGACAAAAGCCGTATTCAAAAGCAGTTGTTTGATGTCAATTTTGTTGAGTACCGGCACAAAACTGGTTTTTATTTGATTGAAAAATTTTTTCATACGTAAATAATAAACAAAAACGAAGCCACCCAACCCATAATACAAGCCTGCAAAAACCGGTCGCGAATGAGTACTTTCGTAGGACTGCCGCTTTTTAAATCAACAATGGTAATTTGCAAATAACGAATAATTCCCGTGAGTACAAAAATTGCCGTAACATACACATGCTTACTGCCAAACCGTTCAATCACAGTCGGCGAAAGCGTGTACATAATGTAGGCAAGAATGGTAATGGTTGAAATTATTGTCATCACTTGGTTTAAAAAATCAAGATTGTAGCGATTGGTGTGCGTGCGCGGCGCAACGCCGGTGCTTTCGTAGAGTACCACATCATCGCGGCGTTTGGCAAAAGCGAGAAACAATGCAAGCAAAAATGTCATGATAATAATCCATTCCGAAAGTTCTATGCCTGTGGCAACACCGCCTACGCAAATACGCAACACAAATCCGGTGGCTATAATCAGCACATCAATAATTGCAATATGCTTTAAACGAAGACAATAGGCTACGTTCATGCAAAAATAAAATCCGATTATTGCCATAAGTTCAAAACGTGCCAAACCTGAAAAAATAAACAACAGCAGCATTGAAACTGCTACACACGCCACCATTAGCGCGTGCGCCATTTGTTTGGAAATTGCTCCCGAAGCTATTGGGCGTTTCGATTTTTCGGGATGCAGTTTGTCCATTTCCACATCGCAAATATCATTCAAACAATAAATTGCGCTTGCCGCAAATGAAAATGCGAAAAATGCCACAACGCACTGCAACAACAAATCAAAATGAAGCAACTGTCCGCCAAAAAAAAGCGGAAGAAACACAAAACCGTTTTTGAGCCATTGCTGGGGGCGGAGGATTTTTAGTATGTTTTTCATGATAATTGATGTTAAGATATTTATTGTCTTATGTCTATTAGTCTTGTATCCTATATCTTAAAACTCTATTCTGTATTTCACACTGTGCAGTATCAAACAATACAGCAGGATTGAGCCCTATGCCAAATAGTTTATCTTCGTCATACGTTGCTTTTTCGTAGGGCAGTCCTGCCTTATCAGTTCTCAGTTTTAAGGCAAAATTCCCGCCAAAATACACTTTGATAGGTTTGGGCGACTGCGCCATTACTGAGTGTATATTATCAATTTTTGCCTTAAAATCGGTGTACATTCTGTTTACTGCAAGAGTTGTTGCTATTGCATTGATAATGAGCATGGCATATATAATATAGCATAGTATTTTGGTATGTTTTGTTTGATTTTCTTTTTCGAAATATAAACAAATAACAAGCGGAAATGCGTAAAAAAACGGCACATAGCGAGCCCACCAACCTGACGGTAATATAAATAATGCAATAAACAAAATGCTTGCAAAAATTGAATATGGCAGCCGCTTTTTATTACGTAGAAAATCTTTTTGCCGGATTGCTTCGGCAACTAACAAAGCAACAGAAATAAGCATTGTCCAAAGAAAAAATCCTCCAAAACCACCAAGGCGAGGAGTAGCTCTGCCAAGAAAATGATATTTATCGACTTGAAAGGCTGTTTTTCGCCATTCCAAATACCCGTTTGGTTGTGCTACAAGAGAAATTAACACTTGCGTAATTTGCGATTTATCGCGCAAACAAGTAGGCATATTACCTATCATTATATCCTCTTTCCCTTCGCCCATCAACGGATACAAGGGGTGTGCGTGGTCGATAGTATTGGTAATGTAAGGATTATAATTGATAAAACCTACCGCAACAATGCCACTTACGGCAGTGGCAATAAGCACTTTGCGCAGAGTTTGGAAATTTTTTGTAAAAATCCAATACACACAAAAGCACAAAACAGCAAAAGCGCACCAAAATAAAACATTGAATTTGATAGATACAGCAAGTATCACAACCGATACAATAATCAACAATGCTTTGCGTGATTGTGTTTTACCAAAAGTAATCAAGGCGGGAATGAGCATGAGCAATAAGGAATACATTGCAAAGTCGATAAGAAAGGAAAACGACTGCTGCAACACTACCGGGCAAAGCAAAAAAAGCAGAGTAAAAAACACTTGTTTGCGTACAGACAACATGTTGTAAAACCGCTGCAAAAACGAGAAAAACAGTAACCCCGATGCAGCAATAAGTATAAAATTAACGGCTTTGCCGCTTTCAATTTCGCCGGTAAGACTGTAAATTGTGGCGGCAACGGTTTCCAAACCTTTGCTGTAATGATTGACATACTTCCAACCTCCGGTATTAATATCAGATGCCGGTGCATGAGCCGCAAAGAAAGGATTCCAACCGTTGGCAAGTTTCCAAATCATTTCTTGATGATACCACTGTCCATCGAACGAATGATCGAGCACAAGCAACGATAAAAAACAAAACCCAACAATACTCAGCACAAGAATTGCACTCGAAAAAAGCCATTGTTTTATATTTTTTTGCGCCACAAAAAAAATCGCAACAATCGAAAAAACCACCGCAAGCGGAAACATAAACGCTTGAACGCGTCCGCCACACCAAAACACCACACTTGCAATAAGTAAGGTAAAAACCGGCGTGAGTAGTAAACCGATGCCCCAAAGCTCCATGAATCCCCTACAGGAAGACTTGCTGATGCTTAGATTATTTTGTTCGTTTTTCACGTGTTTATAATTTTATAAGTTGTTGAATTATAATTATTTCGTTTGGCATGACTTCCCCAAAAATCTTATGGAAATTTCATTTGTTTTCAGCTTTTTATCCTTTTATCGTGCGTAGCACATGTATCTATTTTTATCGTCCAAGTCTCCTTGCGGTCGCTGGGCATGGTGATTGCTGAGCGAAGTCGAAGTGTCGAAGTGGGGCGATTTAGGGTTTTTCCCCCATAATATGTATAACATCAACCGTATCGCATTGTATATCATCTATGTTGAGCGGCAACTGCATTCCCGGTACTTTCGCAACCGACAAAACTACGTCATCGCCTTGCGCCGATTGTTCCAAAAATATTATGTGAACAATTGTATCTTTATTTGAATAATCGGCATACAATTTTTTATAATCTTCATAGCCGGTTACAATCACGCCTTTTCGCGCAAAATATTTTTCCCAATGATTGTGAGGCACCACGTGCGGGGCAAATTTCGATGTTGTTTTGTGTAAATTTTTTAAGTAATACACATCGCCGGTTTTTATTTCGTATGTCGCTAAAAATTCATTTACAGCATCAAATTTACGGTTTGAACGTTTTAAATCGTTGGTAATGCCCACATTTGCCTCATGAACCACCACTGCAACAAAAAACAACGATAGTGCAATAACCAAAGTCGTAATTTTTCTCGCTATTTCGTTGAATGAAAGCAATTTATTGAGCGCAAAAATAATGGAAGCAAATAGCAAAAGTACTCCAAAAAACGAAACCCCGGTACTTACCCAGCCCGCAAAAAACGTTTTGGTAAATTGTACCGATAGAGCCAGCGGGAAATGAGGAATATACATAATTACCACACCGAGCAACGACGTGCAAATCAATTGTTTATACGTTAGTTTTGTGGAAAATTTTCGAAACAAAAACAAATAAAAATACAGAGCCGCCAAACCTTTCAGTATGCTTACAAAACCAACATGTTTTGGACTTGGAAACCCCCAATTTCTATAATCCCAAAACGTATTGGTAGGAATTGCATGACGATTTAATTTATTGATACATTTGAAAAATTTTTGAAGCGATAAATCGGGAGAAAACGAAGAACCGGGGTAGCGGGAAGGATAAAAATGCAGGAAAATAAAATAGGCGGCAACATAGAGCAATCCGAATATAACGAATGGCAGTAATTCAATAGTTATTTTTTTGATATTGTGAGATTTATGTATAGTTTTAATACTGTACTGCGAAACAATGAAAATAAAAATAACTATGTAAAGCATTACATAACTCTCATAAAAAAGTGTTGCAATGAAAAAAATAACAGACGCTACCAACAAATACAAATATTTAGCAGTTTTGAAATAACTGTAAATCAAATGAAATGCAACAAATATGAGCGACAACGAAAACGTGAAATAAAACGGGTGCGAAACCGTCATGGAATGCCACGGTATCATTTGATAAAAAACACAGGCAAATAAGGCTGCCAGCAGTGTAAATTTTCTATCGGCAAGCACCCTGTCGACCAACCACACAAACAGGAAGAATGAGGTAAACACCGGAAATATTTGCATAAAACAAAAATAAACATGACTGTCGATTACGTAGGGTAGCGAATACACCCATTGCATAAGAACAAAATAAAACCGTCCGTTATATGTCGCCATTTCGAAACCATTTGTAAAGTCGAATAACGGGTGTGCGCACATAAAATAATTAAAATCGTCGCCGGTTATCATTTTCACACCCCACATAGGGAGCATGGCAATAATAAATAAGCAAAACAAAAAGAACCATTGTTCTTTATGCATAGTCTCTAAAAACCCCCTAAATCCACCATAGGTGGACTTGCTGATACGCGGATTATTTTGTTCGTTTTTCATTCGTTTTCTGTTTTTTATGCTTTTATCGTGCGTAGCACATGTATCTATTTTTATCGTCCAAGTCTCCTTACGGTCGTTGAGTATAGTGGTTGCTGAGCGAAGTCGAAGTACGGTTGCTGAGCGAAGTCGAAGTATCGAAGTAGGGGACTTAGGGGGCTTCAATTAGTTATTCCCCGCAAAAATACCAAAAATTCCTCACACGCACGCGCTCTGTGGCTTATTTTATTTTTCTCGCTCATCTGCATTTGCGCAAATGATGTTTCGTAACCGGCAGGAATAAAAATAGGGTCGTAACCGAAACCTTCGTTGCCCATTTTTTCGGTGGCAATTACGCCGTGCACTTCGCCTTCAAATACATATTCTTCTTCGTCTATGATGCAGGCAATTACGGTACGAAACACCGCTTTGCGATTTTCTTTCCCCTGCATAAGCGAGAGTGTTTTGTTCATATTATCGTCGAACGAACAGCCTTCGCCGGCAAAACGTGCGGTGTACACACCCGGCGCACCGTCTAAGGCTTCGATTTCCAAACCGGTATCGTCGGCAAAGCAATTGCAACCAAATTTTTCGTGCACATAACGGGCTTTTTGCAGCGCATTCGCTTCAAGCGTTGCGCCTGTTTCGGGAATTTCGTCGAAACATTGAATGTCTTTTAAACTTTTGATTGTAAAAAAATTGCCTGCCATTGCAGTTATTTCTTGCAATTTGTGAGCGTTGTTGGTTGCAAATACGAGTTCCATATTTAGTTTTTTTGTAATTTTCAATTCTTTGTTTCCTTAGCAACTTGTTTCCTCGTCAACTTGTCAACTTGCTTACTAATAAAAAAAGCAATTCCCGCGCCAAGCAGCGTTCCGCCAATAATATCGGACGGGTAGTGCACGCCCAAATACATACGGCTGTAACACACCACCACTACCCACACGCAGGCAATTATAATAAATGTACGATTACGAATGAACAAACTTGTTGCCATACAAAAAGCCCACATATTGGCAGCGTGCGACGATACAAATCCGTACATTCCGCCACGATAGCCGTGTACTATGTGCAACATATCGCCAATTTCGGTGTTATGCGTTGGGCGATAGCGCATAAATACATTTTTAAAACAATGCACCGAAGCTAAATCGGCAAGAGCAACGGAAATAATAATTGTAAGTAAACAAAAACTTGCCTGTTTTACCGGAAATTTTTTATACAACAACCAAATTGCTGCCACATACAGCGGAATACTTGCCCATGGTTTACTCACAAACCAAAAAAACGCATCAGCCCATGGAGCGTGTGCTGCGTTGATTGCGAGCAAGATGTTCCGGTCGAGTAATTCAAGAGTTTCTAACATAGATTAACCATTAATTACCGATTTTCAACAATTCCACGTCGAAAATTAAGGTTGTGTAAGGAGCAATCCCCTGTTCCGCATCTCCTCTTTCTCCGGCTGCAATTTTCGATGGAGCTATAATAATTGCACGTCCGCCCCGTCTCATTTTTTGCAAACCTTCGGTTAAACAAGGGAATAATAAAGGGTTGTTTACCTTAACTTTCAATGGGTTAACTTTTTTGTAGGTTGAATAAATCGGCTCGCCATTAATGTAGCTTACGGTGTAATGTATGATTACTTTGTCGGTTGGTTTTGCAAAATTGCCGCTTCCCTGCCGTTCTTGTATAAAATACATCCCCGAAGCTGTGGGCACTGCCGCCGGATAATTGCGTTCAATGTATTCTGCCAGCAAAAATTCTTCTTCCAATTTCTTGTCAGCCATTCGTTTTGCTAAATTGGTTATGATTTCGTCTTCGGTAGCAATTTTTTCAAGTTTTATCTCAAAACGTAATTTTTCGTGTTCGGCAAAACTATCGATATACACCGAGTGTGGATTAATACGGCGATGATAATCCCGCGCATTGAACAAAAAACTCATACTATCGCCTTCCTGCATTATAGCAAACATGCTATGGAGCGGCATATCAGCCGGCACCGGCGTGAAAAACCAATCCTTAAATTGCGGTGCCACATCGCGAGAATCAAACAATACAGAATCACGTTCGTTGAACATACGGATTTGCAAAAAAAGCATAGTACTATCTTGTGGAAATTTCTGTGATTTTGATTCTATATGATATTTGTATTCAAAACCGACATCGCTTGTTTTGTAACTATTTTCGCTTTTTTTGTCGAAACATGATTGCAGCACATAAAATGCAAAAGCTATAATGTAAAAAAGATTTTTATTCATTTGTCAAATTTTATTGATTTTATTATTTCCGTCAATTCATTCTTTTGCTCATCATCAGCAAATGATAAAGTAAAAAGCAAACAAAACCCATCTCGAATTGTAGCATACCAAATTTGAGTTACGTTCCGTCCTAAATAAGTAAGCGATGAGTTTAACACATAAAACTCTTGATTACTTATTACTTTTCTTTCAAATTCTTCATCAATAGAATAGGGAAGTTGTACTTGTTGTAGCAATTTACGAAGATGAAATAGATAATCGCCACCTGTTTTAATGCCCGGCGAATCTTTTACATTTTCAGCAATTAACGATAAATTCGGATTAAAATTAACTGCCGCTCCCTGTTCGTATTTAGAAATTCCCAGCAAATTTGCATTTTTAATATCATTAGCATCAACAGTACTTATCAATGCTTTCATGTCTTCGTCGTTTCCGGCAATTATTTTTGCTCCTCTTTCTGATTGTTTTTGTAATTGTTCTTGTGTTTTAACAATCCAACCGGAAGGCAATGAAATTTTCATCTTGAAAAATGAATGATAATACACATCATTTTCAATCCGCCCATAATCGAACATTTGCGCATTGGTATTACACCCTAAAAGCAAAAATAACAAGACAACTTCTGTAAATCTCAAAATATCTTTCATGTGTTTAATTTTATAGATTGCTTCGTTCCTCGCAATGACGCTCTTTCGATGATTTGTGCTAACTCTCGAAAAAGCGTCAACAAGTCCCCCTTGAGGGGGATTTAGGGGGCTTTACTTATACATAGTCATATAATACTTCTCATAATCCCCCGAAACCACATTCTGCAACCATTCTTCGTTTGCCAAATACCAATCTACGGTCAGTTCCAAACCTTGCTCAAACGTTACCGACGGTTTCCAGCCAAGTTTCTGCATTAATTTCGATGAATCAATTGCATAGCGTTTGTCGTGTCCGGCACGGTCGGTTACGAAGGTTATCAATTGCGCCGATTCGCCTTCGGCTCTGCCTAATTTTTTGTCCATTACTGCGCACAAATATTTCACTAAATCAAGATTTGTCCATTCGTTATTGCCGCCAATGTTGTAAGTTTCACCATTTTCGGCATTATGGAAAATTACGTCAATCGCTCGTGCATGGTCTATTACGTAGAGCCAATCGCGAATATTGTCGCCTTTGCCGTAAATTGGGAGCGGTTTTTTATTTTTTATATTATTGATACACAGCGGAATTAATTTTTCGGGGAAATGATTTGGTCCGTAATTATTTGAGCAATTGCTCACAACTACCGGCATTCCGTAGGTATTGTGATAGGCTCGCACAAAATGGTCGGAACTTGCTTTTGCAGCAGAGTAGGGGCTTTGCGGGTCGTACGGCGTGGTTTCCACAAAATAACCTTCGTTGCCCAACGAGCCATACACTTCATCGGTGGAAATATGATAAAAGCGTTTACCAGAAAAATCGTTTTTCCACGTATTTTTTGCAACGTTCAAAAGCGTAACCGTGCCGAAAACATTGGTGCGCACAAACGAAAACGGGTCGGTTATAGACCTGTCGACGTGCGATTCGGCAGCAAGATGAATCACACCATCGAAATTATACTTTTCGAACAATGATGTTACAAAATCAATATCGGCAATATCGCCGTGTTCAAACACGTAATTTGGCTGCTGCTCAATATCTTTCAGATTTTCCAAATTTCCTGCATAAGTCAGCAAATCCAAATTTACAATTGTGTAATTTGGGTATTCGGTTACAAATCTACGAACTACGTGTGAGCCTATGAAACCGGCTCCGCCTGTGATTAAGATTTTTTTTGTCATAGTGATTTTTATTTCTTGTTAAAATTTATAGTTACTTATAATGTCCTCGTAACGAGTGTATTTTGATTTTTCCTAAATCTATACTATAAACAATCCTGTTTTCTCTATCTATTCTGCGCGACCATTTTCCCGAAAGTCCATATTTTAACGGTTCGGGTTTACCAATTCCAACAAATGGAGATTCCGTGATGGCACGTATTAATTCCGAAATGCGAAGTCTAATTTTTTCTGCGCCTTTCTTTTCTTTCCAATAAGCAATATCGTTTTGTGCAGTAGCAGAATAAATTATTTCCATAAATCATCGGTTTCTATGGATTGATAATTTCCCAAAGCAAATTCAAGTTCGCTATTTTTAATTTTCTCTACAAATTCGGGATTATACATATCTGTTTTCTCGGAAACAAAAAACAAACCCGATTGCAAAACCGAATTTAAAATACTTTTAGCCAACGAATTGCGATTGTCGTAGCTCAATGTTATCGTGTTCATAATTTCCACTTTTTAGAATTAAGATTTTACAAAGATACAATTTTTCAAAAAAATTGCAAAAGTTTGCGGAAAATAAAAAAATCCCTTTTGCTACGCTTGCACAAAGAGAATTGTTATTTTTTTTGTTTTTTATGATATGTTGATTTCATCGAAGTACGAAGGTACATTTTTTATTCTGATTGCAATGTTGACATCAATTAAAAAAAGAGTAGCCCATATACATGAACTACTCTTTGTTATTATACAACTCGTTTATTACCTTAATCTTTCAACTTAGCACAAAGAAACTCACGATTCAAGCGAGCAATATTCGCAATCGAAACATTTTTAGGACATTGCATTTCGCAAGCGGCAGTGTTGGTGCAATTTCCGAAACCAAGTTCGTCCATTTTTGCGACCATGTTTTTTGCACGGCGAGCAGCCTCAACACGTCCTTGTGGTAACAAGGCAAGTTGCGAAACTTTTGCCGCCACAAATAACATAGCCGAGCCGTTTTTACAGCTTGCCACGCACGCTCCGCAACCAATACACGATGCAGCGTCCATAGCTTCGTCGGCATCGTCTTTGGGAATTGGAATTGCATTACCGTCGGGAATACCGCCGGTGTTTACCGATACAAAACCGCCGGCTGCCATAATTTCGTCGAACGCGCCTCTATTTACAATTAAATCTTTGATTACCGGAAATCCGGCTGAACGCCACGGTTCAATTGTTATAGTTGCACCATCGTTAAATTTACGCATGTGCAATTGACAGGTTGTAATATCTTCATCGGGTCCGTGAGCATGACCATTGATATAAAGGCTACACATACCGCAAATACCTTCACGGCAGTCGTGGTCGAACGCCACAGGCTCTTTGCCTTCGGTTATGAGTTGCTCGTTTAGCACGTCCATCATTTCGAGGAACGAACTGTCGGGGGAAATATTTGTAACGCTGTACGTTTCAAACTGTCCTTTATCTTTTGGGCTTTTTTGACGCCACACTTTGAGTGTCAAATTCAAACTTTGTTTTTCGCTCATAATTTTATATTTTTTAGTGTTTGTTTAAAATTTATTTTTATTCTTCGTGTCTTTCTGCCTTCGTGTCTTCGTGTTTATTTTTTTTCATGCGCTTGCGCATTCTTAGTGAACACGAAGACACGAAGGCATGAAGACACGACGTTATTATTTATGATTAAAGTTTAAACAAACTTATTTATAATTACGTTGAACTAATTTACATTCTTCAAATGTAAGCGGCTCTTTGTGAAGTTCCGGAACGGCATTTTCGCCTTTATATTCCCATGCAGCCACGTAGGCGAATTTTGCGTCATCGCGTTTTGCCTCACCGTCTTCGGTTTGGTGTTCGGCGCGGAAGTGTCCGCCGCACGATTCTTCACGTACCAACGCATCGCGAGCCATCAATTCGCCCAATTCAAGGAAATCGGCTACACGGTTGGCTTTTTCAAGTTCCTGGTTCATTTCGTTTGCCGAACCCGGAATGCGAACATCTGCCCAAAACTCTTTGCGGATTTGCTGAATTTCTTCAATCGCTTTTTTCAAACCTGCTTCGCTTCGCTCCATACCCACTTCGTCCCACATTACTTTTCCAAGTTTTTTGTGGAAATAATCAACTGATTTTGTGCCTTTTACGTTCATCAATTTTTCAACGTGTGCATTTACATCGCTTACTGTTTTTGCAAATTCGCCTTCGGCAACATTCATACGCGGAGTGTGAAGTTCGTCAGCCAAATAATTTTGCAATGTGTAAGGAAGTACGAAATAACCATCAGCCAAACCTTGCATAAGAGCCGAAGCTCCCAAACGGTTCGCACCGTGGTCGGAGAAATTCGCTTCGCCGGCTGCAAATAAGCCCGGAATAGTTGTTTGTAATTCGTAATCAACCCAAATTCCACCCATAGTGTAGTGAATTGCGGGGTAAATCATCATTGGCGTTTCGTATGGATTTTGGTCGGTAATTTTTTCATACATTTGGAATAAGTTACCGTAACGAGCCTCAACCACATCGCGACCCAAACGCTCAATTGCATATTTAAAATCTAAGTAAACCGCTTCGCCTGCTTCCACGCCGTAACCGGCATCGCAACGTTCTTTTGCCGCACGTGATGCCACATCACGAGGTACCAAGTTACCAAACGCAGGGTAACGACGCTCCAAATAAAAATCACGATTTTCGTCGGCAATATTTTCGGGTTTTAATTTTCCTGCACGAATTGCTTCTGCATCTTCTTTGCGTTTTGGCGCCCAAATACGTCCGTCGTTTCTCAAACTTTCCGACATCAAAGTCAGTTTTGATTGAAATTCACCGTGAACAGGAATACAAGTTGGGTGGATTTGCACATAGCAAGGATTTGCAAAATATGCGCCTTTTTTATAGGCTTTCCACGCTGCGCTACCATTCGAGCCCATTGCATTGGTCGAAAGGAAGAATACGTTTCCGTAACCGCCGGTTGCAATCACTACAGCATGACCAAAGTGCGCTTCAATTTTTCCGGTTACCATATCGCGAGAAACAATGCCACGACATTTTCCGTCAACAACCACAATGTCCATCATTTCGGTACGAGTGTACATTTTTACGGTTTTTTTACCGATTTGCCGGCTTAGTGCCGAGTACGCACCCAACAATAATTGCTGTCCGGTTTGACCTTTTGCATAAAAAGTACGCGAAACTTGCGCACCGCCAAATGAACGATTGTCCAACAACCCTCCATAATCACGGGCAAAAGGTACTCCTTGCGCAACGCATTGGTCTATAATACTGTTGCTTACTTCTGCCAAACGATACACGTTTGCCTCACGAGCACGATAGTCGCCGCCTTTTACGGTGTCGTAAAACAAGCGGAATACGCTGTCGCCGTCGTTTTGATAATTTTTTGCCGCATTGATACCGCCTTGTGCAGCAATTGAGTGTGCACGGCGCGGACTATCTTGATATGCAAAACATTTTACATTGAAACCAAGTTCGCCAAGTGCTGCTGCTGCCGCACCGCCGGCTAATCCCGAGCCAACTACAATAACGTCTAATTTACGTTTGTTAGCAGGATTTACTAATTTTTGATGATTTTTATAATTTTGCCACTTTTGAGCTAACTGACCTTCGGGAATTCTATTTTCTAATGTTGCCATAATTCTTTGTCGTTTTTAAAATTTGTATTGATTTTTAAATTATGCTATGATAGATACTAAATAATATACTATCACTACCGATGCAAAACCTAAACAGATAATAGTAGCTACCACGTTTGAGATTTTTTGTAAACGTTTAATCCATATAAGGTTGTTCAAGCCTAAGGTTTGCAACGCACTCCAAAAACCGTGTGTTAAGTGAAACCACACAGCAACCAATGCTATTACATATAATAAGGTATTGATTGGACTTGTGAACGTGTATCGTATCCAATATACACCGTTGGTTGCCAAATTCATAGCCTCTTCGCTTACATGTATACCCATCATGTGTTGCAATTCCACCAATTGCATTTTTGCCCAAAAGTGGTATAAGTGCAAAATCAAAAATGCACCCATAGTAATACCAAGAACAAGCATATTCTGCGAAGCCCATTCTACACCTGCCGGTTTTGCTGTTACGGCATAGGCATCGTTACCACGAGCTTTACGGTTATTAAAAAACAATACAAATGCGTAGAGCATGTGAATAATCGCACCGGCTGCCAAAATCATTGTTCCCGCCAATGCGTACCAGTTTGCACCTAAAAATTCACATATTGCATTGTAGCCGTCTTCGGAAATAAGTGCTACCAAGTTCATGCTCATGTGAAAAAGCAAAAACAAAATTAGAAAAAGACCGGAAAGACTCATTATGAGTTTTTTGCCGATTGAAGAACAAAAAAGATTTGCCATAAAATAATTACGTTTTTAAAGTTTATGTGTAATAATCATGTTAATTGCCACAAAAATAGTAAAATTTGTAAACGTGCAACTCGATTTGTGATTATTTTTAGAGCAACCGCACGAAATTTTTGCTGTATTCTCTTACTTCTTCCAACACTGCCTTTTCTGTATCAACGCACAGCGAATATTTTTGTCCCACAATAAATGCCTCGTTATCGGCTCCGTGTCCCGAAGGAAAATTGAAAGCGATAGGAAAATCGTAATCTTTGCACACATCAAGAATAAGTTCTTCGATTGACGTGCCGTATGTGTCAACGCCTTGTTTCATATCAGTCATTCCACCTACGATTAATCCCGAAAGTTGCGAAAATATGCCCGATAGTTTGAAATTTTGCAACATTCTATCTATATGATACACATATTCGTTTAAATCTTCGATAAATAATATGGCATTGCGGTAATCGTATTCTAATGAAAGACCACGAATACTGTACAATACCGATAGATTTCCGCCGACTAATTTGCCTTGCGCAGAGCCTTGTTTGTTGCACATGGTTGCTGAGCCTGTCGAAGTATTTGCGTGCCATGCAATGGCTTTTTGTTCTCCAAAAATTATATTCTGCAATGATTGCAGCGATTGTGCATGAATAGTTTCAAAATTTTTCGGCATTGCGCCGTGAATACTTACCACGCCAAGTGTGTTTATTTTTGAATGAAAAATCGTAATGTCGCTAAAACCTACAATCCATTTCGGATTTTGTAAAAACGCAGTATAATCAAGTTTTTCCACAATACGAATTGCTCCATAACCACCTCGTGAACAGAATATTGCACAAATTTCGGGATTGTCGAGAGCGGTTTGCATATCGGCAGTGCGTTCTTCTTCGGTGCCGGCAAATACGCCGCTGTGAGCGCACACATGCGGAGCCGTCCACACCTGTAAACCCCAACTTTCGAGTATTTCTGTGCCTTTCTCTATGTATGAAATGTCAATTGGTCCCGACGGCGAAACTATGGCAACCAAATCGCCTGTTTGTAAAAATTTTGGAAATGCGGTCAAATTTATTTTGTTAGCTGATTATTGTATATCTTCTTTGAACTCAGGGAATTTCATTTTCTTAATTTTCGTTCCGGGTGTTGGCGTTGACAATACCTTTTTATCTCTTGAAACTAAATATTTAGCATTTCCTTGTATGGCAAGGTCGAAAAGAAAATTATCTTTTTTATCGGGGCAATCTTTGAATATTGCTTGTGTTTCTATGTGTTCAGCAATGGCAGTATATAACTGCGTCATTTTTTTCTGATTTACTCCATATTTTTGAAATTTATCATAAGCCAAAACTCTTTTAAACTCGTTGATTGACGGAGTGGAACGTAAATAAACAACCTCATTGTTTTCCATCAAGTCGGTCAATTCCAGCAATCTATTGCTAATAATAAAATCTACCCAAATATTTGTATCTAATACAGTTCTATTTCCCATTGCGACATTCCCTTATTATTTCATCAATTTCTTCGGGCGTAGCTTTTAGTCTTAGAGGATTGTTTATTCTATCTAATTCTTCTGCAAGCGCACGCATTTCCGCCATAGTCATTTTTCTGCCTTTGGTAGTTTTTATCGCTTTTGACGGAGTCGATACCCATTTGCGAATTTTTGCCAAATCGTCGAAAAAACCTAAATCAAACGCCGGTATTGTTACCACACGTTGGTAGCTTACTGCTGTTGTCATAACTGTATGTTGTTATTTGTTTTTGCAAATATACAATTTTTACAAAAAAAATCAAATAATGAATTACAAAAAAACCACCAAAACCTTTTTGCAAGGTTGTGGTAGTTTTATAAACTTTTCGTTAGTTTTTAATTTGGGCTTTGTGTTAGTAAGGCACAAGTTAAAAAAACTTGCGACAGACCTTAATATTCCCAATACTGCGTACCGGTTTTTGTATCCATAAAACCCATCCATTTACCTGCCATTTTTACTCTTACCCAACCTGCCCAATCATCGCTTTTGAATATCTCTATTTCATCACAATAGCAAGGAATAATCTCTTTTCCTGTTCTATCAAGAAGTCCATATGTGTACTCGTTGTTTTTCCCATAGATAGCTACTTTTATAAATCCATTCAAAATATATGCCTCATCGTAATTACAAGGTACAACTTGTTTTCCCGTTTTATCAATAACACCTGATTTGCCGTTTAACTTCACTACTGTCAAACCATCAGAAGACCAAACCCAATCGTAATCACAAGTAATAACTTGTTTTCCTGTTTTATCAATAACGCCCTCTTTCCCGTTTAACTTTACCTCAAAGCCATCAGAAAAAGACCATATGTAATCATATAGACAAGGAATAATTTGTTTACCTGTTTTATCAACAAATCCTCGTTTGCCATTTAACCACACCGCAAAGCCATCAGAAGACCAAGGAGATTTCCAAGCCCCATCATAATCATAAGGTATAACTTGTTTTCCTGTTTTATCAATAAATCCCCATTTGCCGTTTATCTGTACCGCGGTCACAGCAAAGCCTTTGGAAAAATCATACGCTTTGTCATACACGCAAGGAATAATTTGTTTTCCCGTTTTATCAATAAATCCCACTTTGTCGTTTAACTTCACTTTTGCCAATCCTTCGGAAAAATCCCAAGCAACATCATATATACAAGAAATAATTTGTTCTCCTGTTTTATCAATAAATCCTCTTTTGCCGTTTAAGTGTACTATTGCTAAGCCTTCAGAAAAATGTTCTTCTCCTCCATAATAGGGGGAGGCGTCATACATACAAGAAATAATTTGTTTTCCTGTTTTATCAATATACCCATATTTACCGTTTAATCCTACTTTTGCCAATCCTTCGGAAAAATCAGAAATATAATCATACACGCAAGGTACAATTGTTTTTCCTGTTTTATCAATAACTCCACATTTGCCGTTTAACGTTACTACGAGCAAGCCTTCGGAAAATCCTCTCCAAGTAATATTATATATGCAAGGTATAATTGCTTTCCCTGTTCTATCAATATAGCCATATTTATGGCTATACCAATCTTTACCGTTTAATCTCACTCTTGCCAAACCATCAGAAAAAGCCTCTACATCATCATACTCACAAGGCACTATTTGTTTCCCTGTTGTTATATCAACAACTCCCCATTTTTTGTTTAATGTCACTGCTGCCAATCCTTTGTAAGAATAATGAATTTGGTCATACTCGCAAGGCACAATTTGCTTTCCTGTCTTATCAATAGAACCCCATTTACCGTTTAATTTTACCAATGCCACTCCTTTATAAAATTTATTGGCGTTTTCATAAATACAAGGGATAACTTGTTTTCCTGTCTTATCCATATAGCCCCATTTGCTATTTAACATTACTAATGCCATTCCATCGGAAAAATTCCAAACGACATCATACACATTCTCGCAGGGAATTACCATTTTTTTGTCTTTGGTGCAAAATCCCCATTTATCGCCTTGGCGGTAGGGAATTAACAATGGGTCGGTTGTGGAGTGAGTTTGCGTTTGTGCTGCGGCATTGCACAGCAACAGAGCTGCTAATAGAAATAAAATTTTTGTTTTCATACGCTTTAGTTTTTTTAGTTAATTATTTGTTTTTATGTATTTTGTTTACACGCATAAAAAAAGCGTGAAACTTTTCAGTATCCCGCTTAATAGAGGTAATTTGGCGTAACCCGTTACAACAGAATAAGTAAAAGTTCACGCCGAACGTGAACATTTCAACTTAAACTTTCTGTAACTTCAAATTGCCAAATTTTTCTATTAAGAAAGGCATAAACTAAAATGTTTATTTTTAGTATTTTAATTGTGCGTATTGCTACGCCGGTTTTGTCATAGGCGGTTGTTTTTAATTGTACAAATATACTGATTTTTAAAATACTCAATTGCATTTTGCAAAATAAATTTTCAATTTTTGGGTTACTGAGCTTGTCGAAGTATCAATTAATTCGTACTTTTGTTTCCTAAAAATGATATGAGTACATAGATTTGAGACATGAGACAATGAATATCAATCGAATATCTACTGTATATCAATTGAATATCTAAAAATCTAAAAAAATGAAAAACTTTAAACGCACAACTATAACAACTGCTCTTCCCTACGCCAACGGACCGGTACACATCGGACACCTTGCCGGAGTGTATGTTCCTGCCGATATTTATGCTCGCTATTTGCGCCTGCAAGGCGAAGAAGTGCTTATGATTGGCGGCTCCGACGAACACGGCGTGCCGATTACCATAAAAGCTAAAAATGAGGGAATTACACCGCAAGATGTGGTTGATAGATACCATACTATAATCAAAAAATCGTTCGAGGATTTTGGAATTACTTTCGATGTGTATTCGCGTACAACTTCGGAAACGCACAAAAAAACAGCTTCGGATTATTTTAAAAAACTGTACGAAAAAGGCGAATTTGTTGAAAAAACTTCGGAGCAATATTACGATGAGGAGGCTAAACAATTCTTGGCAGACCGCTACATTACCGGCACTTGTCCGCATTGCAAAAACGAAGGTGCGTATGGCGACCAATGCGAAGCCTGCGGAA
The DNA here is from genome assembly GCA_009786075.1 of Bacteroidota bacterium. Taxonomy (GTDB): domain Bacteria; phylum Bacteroidota; class Bacteroidia; order Bacteroidales; family UBA1715; genus WQTX01. The sequence goes on from WQTX01000026.1 coordinate 20,736, forward strand.
CATCGCTTAATCCTTTGGATTTGATAAACCCAAAATCGACATTCACAGGCTCAACACCCGTTCTTAAAGAAACAAAACATTGGTATTTGCCTTTGGATAAACACGAAGATTGGCTTAAAGAATGGATTTTGAACGGACACAAAGAATGGAAATCGAACGTATATGGGCAATGTAAAAGTTGGTTGGATTCAGGGTTGCAACCTCGTGCAGTAACCAGAGATTTGGATTGGGGTGTTCCTGTTCCGGTAGAAAATGCTGAAGGGAAAGTGCTTTATGTGTGGTTTGATGCTCCGATTGGCTATATTTCCAACACAATAGAACTTCTGCCCGATACATGGGAAAAATGGTGGAAAGACCCCGAAACAAAATTGGTGCATTTTATAGGCAAAGACAATATTGTGTTTCATTGCATCATGTTTCCGGCAATGTTGAAAGCCGAAGGCTCATTTATTTTACCTGAAAATGTTCCGGCAAACGAATTTTTGAATTTGGAAGGCGATAAAATTTCAACATCAAAAAATTGGGCGGTGTGGTTGCACGAATATTTGATGGATTTTCCAAATAAACAAGATGTGTTGCGTTACGTTTTGACCGCAAATGCACCCGAAACCAAAGACAATGATTTTACGTGGAAAGATTTTCAAGCTCGCAATAATAATGAGTTGGTTGCAATTTTCGGCAATTTTGTAAATCGCGCTTTGGTGCTTACGCATAAATATTTTGAAGGAAAAATTCCAGCTCGTGGTGAATTGACCGACTACGACAAGGAAACTTTACAAGAATTTGAAAACGTAAAACAGGAAATGGAAAAACTTTTGACCGTTTATCGTTTCCGTGATGCGCTGAAAGAGGCTATGAATTTAGCTCGCATCGGCAACAAATATTTGGCAGATACCGAACCTTGGAAACTTGCCAAAACCGATATGGCGCGTGTGGCTACAATTATGAATGTGAGTTTGCAAATTACTGCAAATTTGGCAATTGCATTCGAGCCATTTTTACCGTTCTCGTCTGCGAAATTGCGTCAAATGTTGAATATGCAATCGTTTAAATGGAGCGATTTAGGAAATTTCGATGTATTGAAAGATGAACATCAATTAAACCAACCCGAATTACTTTTCGAAAAAATAGAAGATGAGGTAATTGAGGCACAAGTGCAAAAATTACTCGACACAAAAAAAGCAAATGAAGCAAGCAACTATAAACCAAATGTAATAAAAGAAACTATCGCTTTTGACGATTTCTTGAAATTAGACATTCGAGTAGGAACAGTGTTAGCCTGCCAAAAAGTACCGAAAGCCGACAAATTGCTCGAATTTAAAATTGATGACGGCATGGGCGGTCGCACCATAGTTTCGGGAATTGCAGCACATTACAGCCCTGAAGATTTGATTGGAAAACAAGTTTGTTTTATAGCCAACCTTGCGCCACGAAAACTAAAAGGCATAGAAAGTCAAGGAATGATTTTGAGTGCCGAAAATGCTGATGGACGTTTGGTTGTGATTAATCCTTTGAGTGAGGTTTTGGCGGGGAGTGAAGTGAAATAAAACACCCCCCAGCCCCCTAAAGGGGGAGTAGAGAAGAAATAAAAATTAGTGCAAACAAATGAAACAGTCAACAAATTAAACCACTGCGCCAAAGTCCCCTTTAGGGGATTTAGGGGTAAAAAATTATAACAATTATGGAACATTTTATTAAATATGTAGATATTCATAATTTCAAGTCGATTAAAGATTTGAGATTGGATGATTGCCGGCGGATTAATATTTTTCTCGGTTATCCGAATGTGGGGAAATCTAATGTCTTGGAGGCTTTGAGTTTGTTTTCTTTACCGTTTTTGAAAGACGGGGAAAGTTTGAATAAATTGGTTCGGGTTGAAAATAAAAATGAATTGTTTTATGATGTCTCAGAACAAATGTATTATGACATTATGGCAACTAATCAAGGTCGTATTACGTTTGGGAAAGAGCCCCAATTAATAATACAAATAGATAACAATTGGGGAGGGAATTTTTGGTTTTCTGATGATTTAAAATATGATTGTCCGAAATATTTTGGGTTGGAGCCTAAAGTTTTGTCAAAATTTCCATCAGGAAATATTAAACGCTATACTTTTCAAACAAATAATCAATGGAAATTCACAGGCGACAGTCAATTACTTCCACCTTTTGGCGAAAATATAGTTGAAACGCTATCATACAATCCTAATGTAAATGAAGTAAATGAATGGATAGCAAAAGAATGTGCTAAATATAATTTGGAATATGTTATGGATTTTGATAGCAACTCGGTAAAAGTCCAAAAAAGATTGAGCGAAAACAAGGTTAGACAGTTCCCCTATTCTTCCATTGCCGACACCCTACAAAGACTAATTTTCTACAAAACAGCAATAGCCTCAAACAAAAATTCAGTTTTACTTTTTGAAGAACCCGAAGCGCACGCATTTCCGCCTTATATACAAACAGTTATGCAAGACATAATTGATGCCGAAAGCAATCAATTTTTTATCGTTACGCACAGTCCGCTTGTGGTAAATGCGTTTTTGGAGTACGAAAAACTTCGCAAAGAAACCTCTATTTATGTGTTTGATTACAAAAATGACCAAACAACCGCCAAACGGCTTTCTGATGAAGAAATGGAATTGGCATACGAATATGGCAATGATTTGTTTTTTAATCTCGAAAATTTGTTGGTAGATGGACTTTGATTTGCTGATATTGCCCGAATGTTTTATTGATACAATTTTGGCGGAAACGCTTTCTTTTCCCCAAAGAGGCTATAAACACCTGAAAGGGTGCAATAATGTGCTTTTGGAAATGAAAAACAAATCGAACTATGCTGTGTTTGGCATTATTGACGACGATAAATGTATTCCGGCAGCATTTAATCCTTTTGAATTATTGAAAAAGCACAACGAAAATTTGGCAATTTATAAACACAACGAAAAACCTCATTATATTGTCAAAATCAGCAAAGCGGCAGAAGATTTTATCTTGAAAAATGCCGAAAAATGCGGTGTTTCTATGATTGATTATAATTTACCCGACAATTTGCCCGACTTGATAAAACGAACAAAAAGCATTGCCGTAAAAAATGACCCTAATTTAAAACGCTTATTTTCAGCCATCAAACAAAACCAAACCTCCGATTTCCACAAATTAGCACAATGGATTGAAATGTTCAAAGAAAATCCCTACGAATTGGAAACGAAGTTGAACAATTAAGCCTCGTATCTAAAACCTAAAAACCTCGTACCTAAAAAATGATTAACTACCAAGCCATAATACACGAAGGTTGGAACGCCTACAATTCCAAACGCACAATTGCAACGATTGACGATGTAAGCGCCAATGTTTCAACCAACAAAGTGTTTCGCATTGGTTTCGACGACAATACCGAAGTTTTGGTAAAAGTGTCAAACTTTGGCACGTACGAGAATTTCAAAGAAGACCATACTATTATAAATTGTATGGCGAATAATTTGGAATACCCCTACGATTTGTTTTTATCGAGTTCGTTGATGAAAAAAAACGAGTTGTTTTTGTACAAATACGAAGATGCAAGCATAGAAGTGTGGATGGTATTTTACCGCAAAGTGCGCATTGCGGGTAAGTTGCCCAAACGTCTGAACGAAGAGCAAATTACTACACTTGGTACGGAATTGGCAAAATTCCACAAAGTGTGTTATACTATGATGCCGGTGTTGCCGCAATCGTCGAAAACATTGCAAAAAGATATTATGAAACTGATGCGCCGTGTGGAAAAAGATAGTGATAACCGCCGGTTCCACAATCAGCATGGTTTGATAATGGAGCATTGCGAAACGTTTTTGCGGAAGTTACAAACGCTTGAATTTTACAATTTTATACAAATTCCCGTGTTTGTTGATTGGAATATTGGTAATTTTACGGTAACTGATGAAAGTACATTTTTCTCCCGTTGGGACTACGATTGGTTTCGCATGACTTCACGCATGATGGATTTTTACTCGTTTAGTCGTGTGGTTTCCGATATTGGCGACAAAACCGATTTCAGTTACACTTCTACGCAATTGTGCGAGGAGCGGTTTATACGATTTTTGCAAGCATATCACAAAGAATTTCCTTTAACAAGGAATGAAATATTGTTTTTGCCCGAAGCCTACCGCTTCTTTATTTTGCACTATGTAATCAGTTACGGAACCTACTTTTTTACCGAAAGTTACGCAAAAAAACTACAAACCGAAGCCTATCAATTATACCTGCCTCAGCTTGATAGTGAGTGGAATGCTGAACCTATTTTACAGGCTTTGGGGTTGTAAATAAAAATCGAAAACCTGTTAAGTTTTAAAAACTTAACAGGTTTAATTTTTTTTACATACGCTTATATCGCGGTCCCCCGCCGCCTTCGGGCACTGTCCATCGAATAGTATCGTACGGACATTTCCGTTGGCAAGTCTTACAATGCAAGCAGTTCGACGCATTGGCAGGTTTCAACACACCATGAATATCTTCGTACACACCTGCCGGACAAAATGTAATACAGGGCTGATTGAATTTTTTGGCACATTCCACACATTTTTGCGGGTCTAAAATTTTCAAATGCGACGGTTGTTCTTCACGGTGCTCAATTAATGCTAAGGCTGTGAAATTTGCCTTGTCAAATTCTTTGTTACCTTTATATTTATATGTTTTAGAAGTCGTTGCTTTATAATCGGCTTCAATGTTGTATTTTGGCAACAAGTTTCCTAAAACGCTCAACGGCATTCCTACAAAACTGCCGAATTTTGCTACGGTTTGACGGAAATTTTGAGCTGTTTTCATCTCTTTTATTACCGGCGATTGTTCCAATTCTTTGGTGTAGTTTCCGGCAAATGCGTTTGCTATTTCGCTATTAACTACGGCTGCTGCTGCTATCATTCCCGAACGGATTGCATTGTGCAACCCTTTGATTTTAATCATATTGACCAATCCGGCACTATCGCCAATAATAGCTACATTTCCGCAACCTATGGCGTTTGTTTCCGCATCGCGGGGAATTGCGCGGTAACCGCCTTCGGGTATCATTTTTGCGCCGGTTTCTATTACTGTGCCGCCGTCTATAAATTGTTTTACAAAACGGTGTTCTTTAAAAAGCGCCAAAGCATCTTGTGCGTTAAAATCTTTTTCTTTCCAGTCCAATCCCACAATCATGCCCACGGCAATGCAATTATCGTCGTACGGATACATAATGCCGCCGCCAAACATATCTAAACTCGAAAATGGTTTGAAAACCGGATAGCCCATAGCGTGCACCACTCTGCCTGCGGTAAATTTCGCATATTGTTCGGGCGTTACTTGTATCAGTTCTTTTACACCGATAGAAAACAACGGAGTAGCCTTCTGCGTTAAATTGGCTTTTTGTATCAAATCCCGTGTTACGGTTCCGTCAACGCCTTCTGCCAAAATAATGTATTTTGCCTGTATAATTTCGCCCTCTACAAAATTCTGCTGTTTTTCGTTTTCTTTGTTCCAACCTTGGTCAACTAATTTTACACCGGTAGCTGTTTTTGTGATTTTGTCCCACATAATTTCGTTTACGCTGAAACCGTACAACACTTCAACGCCCAAACCGGCGGCAATTTTTGCAAACCATTTCGAAAGTTGCGAAATCGAAACAATGTAATCGTCTTTGTGCAACATATCGCCAATATTGAACCCAAACAGTTTAGCCAGTTTAATCAGCGGCAACATCGACAACGTGCCCGACTGTGTGAAGAAAGTAATATTGTCTTTCAAAGTTTTTCGCTCCAAAATAGTTTTTGCTTCGTCCGATGCAAGTAAATTCGCATCAATATAATTTAAAAACTCGTGAATGGCTTTTTCTTCCAACACCGCCCCCGACAGGTTGTGATTGCCTGCTCCGTGAGCTTTATCGATTACGCAAACGCTTAATTCCGGTTTTTTCTTTTTCAATGTTGCGGCGGCTGCAAGTCCGGCGGGACCGGCGCCTACGATGAGAACATCGACTGTATTATAATTTTTATTTTCCATTGTCAAATTTTTTTAAGTTTAAATATCTGGATTGCTTCGTTCCTCGCAATGACGTTTATTCGAGCGTCATTGCGAGGAACGAAGCAATCCATTTTAATTATTATTAGCAATCGCCTCAACCAACTGCGGCACCACATCTTCCACATTCCCCACCAAATAATAATCGCATTGTTTAAAAATCGGCGCCGACGGGTCGCTGTTTATTGCAACAATTGTTTCAACGTTGGCAACGCCAATCATGTGTTGAATTGCGCCGCTAATTCCCATTGCTATATATAATTTTGGCGCAACGGCAGTTCCTGTTTGCCCAACTTGACGAACACGTTCGGTAAAACCTTGTTCTACGGCAGTGCGCGACGCACCTTTTTCAATCTCAATACCTAATTTATTTTTCAATCCGTCACTCAAAGAATTTAGTAATTTTTCAAAACCCGGTTGTGTTCTCAATCCTTTTCCTCCGGAAACTATCACCGGCACATCAAAATTAACTTTGCCATGTGCTTTTTCTTTTTTGATAATTTCCAAACTAATATCGTCTTTGGTAATATTTGCCGGACATGTAATAATTTCGCCCGTGCGGCTATCGTCGGCAGCTATTCGTTTCATAACGCCCGGACGCGCCGTAGCCATTTGAATAGAGGAATTTACGGTACAAATTGTTGCCATCACGTTGCCACCCAAAGCCGGACGAGTTTGCAACAATATGGCAATATCGCCTTTTTTGCTGCGGTCTTTTATATCGAGCGATGTGCAATCGGCTGTCAAACCGCAGCCTAAATTATACGAAACCATGGGGGCTAAGGCTCTGCCTTGCGGCGTGGCGGCATACAATACTATTTGCGGACTGTATTTTTTTATCGTTTCCGAAAATACTTTTTCATAGGCAATCGGGTCAAATTCTTTGAGCAAAGGATTTTCCAATGTGTAAATTTTGTCGGCTCCTGCTGCAATCAACTCTTTGCTGTGTTTTGCAACGCTTTCGCCGGCTATGATTACACCCACTTTTACTTCTAGCGAATCGGCTAAATCGCGTGCTTTACCTATCAATTCAAAGGTCGAGGGAATAACTGCGCCTTCGTCGCACTCAGCAGCTACCCACACATCACCGGTGTATTTTGGTGTGCGGATTTTCAATGCCGCCAACATTTCTTCAACCTGCTTTTTATTCAGCGATTTTTCTAATTCGGCAATTAATTTTTCTGTTAGTTCTTCGTTTATGCTTTGTATGTCGGTAATTCCGTGAGCCTGCAAAGCATTTTCCAAGGTTTTAAACGCCTCGCTATCGGCTACAAGTGCTTCGTAACTGCGGTCGAAAAGACTGTTTCTTCGTTCGGGTAATAAATATTGCGGCGTTTTTTCACTCCCTGCCTGCTCTTTGTGATGTTCTTGTTTGAACAGGTGTACAATAATTGCTGCCAACTCATTGACATCGACTTGCTGGCACAATCGAGTGGTTTTATCGGGTGGAAAAACCCTTGTTACCTGCGTTTTTGAACCTTTCACGCCTATTTGCGTAGCGTTAATATCGGCAGCTCCCCATGTGAGAATTTGTGTTTCGTTTGCTTTGCGGGTTAAGGCAAATTGCGCAAAGAGCGGGTATTCGTATTTGGCAACCGTTACCACCACCGGCATTTTCTTGGCAACCACCGTTTGGCTGCCGCCGGTAATAATAGAGGTAAACTCAAAACGACCATTTTTATAGGCAACATCGGTAGCGTAGGCAATGCAACTAATGTTCAATTCCTGTGCAATTTGTGCCGGCACTTGCGCCGTATCGCCGTCCACCGACTGCATGCCGGTAATAATATAATAGTCGTCGGAATTGTTCAAAAATTCTTTTACAATTTTGCGGATTGTAAACGCCAGCGGATTGGCTGTTGCCACAGTATCGGCGCCGCCCAAAAGACGGTCGGTAAGCAGTACAGCCAAATCGGAGCAACGGCTCAGGCTATAGCGCAACACTTCGTCAGCCATGGGCGGACCCATAGAAACTGCTATAATTTTACCTTTTTCGTCGTTTTTAATTTTCCGCATTTGGTGCGCAAAAGCCAGTGCCTGCGCATCTAAATCGTTAATCACATTGGCAAGTTTGCTTCGTATCAACGTGCCTGTTTCGGGGTTAAAAGCATTGTCCGTAATTTGAGAAATATCGGGCACTTGCTTTACTAATACAATGTAGTTACTCATGGTTTAAAAATACTTATTTCTGTAAAAATATATAAATTTTCTGATAATCAAGTGAAATTTTAAAAAGTTGTTTAATTTTTTATGATTGTCTGTAATTAATTTTTACTTTTGACGCCACATTTTTGAATTAAAAAAAACACAAAACAATGATTTTACAAACCTTAGATTTTATAGTAATTGCGCTCTATGTAGCCATAATTATTTTTATAGGAATTTATTTCAAACGCCGTGCCGAACAAAGCAAATCGGAATATTTGCTCGGCGGCAACAAACTGCCGTGGTATATGCTTGGTTTGAGCGATGCGTCGGGTATGTTCGATATTTCGGGTACTATGTGGCTTGTTACCTTATTATTTGTATATGGGTTAAAAAGTATCTGGATTCCGTGGCTGTGGCCTACCTTCAATCAAATATTTTTGATGATGTTCCTTTCGGCGTGGTTGCGCCGCTCGAATGTTACCACCGGCGCCGAATGGATTCAAACGCGCTTTGGACATGGCACAAGCAGCAAAATTTCACACGCAATTGTGGTTGTGTTTGCTTTGTTGATAGGGCTTTCCATGCTTGCCTACGGTTTTGTTGGTTTGGGTAAATTCCTTATGCTTTTTATGCCGTGGGACGTATTGAGTAATGCACTCGGCATTGCTTATGATGCGCTTCCTGCCGAATATATTCCTCATGCTTACGGAATATTTTTTACGCTTTTAGCAACGTTTTATGCAATTTTAGGCGGTATGGTAAGTATCGTGTGGGCAGATGTGGTGCAGTACGCCATAATGACCATAGCCTCGCTGCTTATTGGAATTATTGCCATGCAAAAAGTTAGTCCCGAATTGCTGGCGCAACTCACGCCCGACGGCTGGCACAGTCCGTTTTTTCAACATTTTTTAGATATAGATTGGACGGGGAAAATAAACGAAGTGAACATAAAAATCAAAGAAGACGGGTATAGTTTGTTTTCGTTATTTTTCGGATTTATGTTTACCAAAGGTGTATTGAGCAGTTTAGCCGGACCGGCGCCCACTTACGATATGCAAAAAATTCTTGCTACCAAAAGCCCTACCGAAGCGTTGAAAATGAGTGGTTCGGTGTCGGTTATTTTAAATCCTATACGTTATTTTATGATTACCGGATTTGCCATTCTTGGCATTGCGTTTTATTCCGATTTGAATTTATTGGTAGGAGGGGAGATTGATTTTGAACAAATTCTGCCGTCGGCTATGGTGCAATTTGTGCCTACGGGTTTGCTTGGCTTGTTGCTTGTGGGGCTTTTGGCAGCCTTTGTTTCTACCTTTGCCGGCACGCTCAATGCGGCGCAAGCCTACATTTCCAACGATATTTATTTGAAATATATAAACCCTGCCGCTTCGTCGAAACAAATAAAATGGTGTAATTACACTGTGGGAATTGTGGTGGTAATTTTCAGTACCATGTTTGGATTTGCGCTCAAAAATATCAACGAAATTTTGGTAATTGTAACCGCTGCATTTTATGCAAGTTACATGGCATCGAATGTGTTGAAATGGTATTGGTGGCGTTTCAACGGCGGCGGTTATTTTTGGGGAATGTTAACCGGAATTATGTCGGGCATGGTAGTCGGCTACATTCAGTTGTTTTCGCCCGAAACGGTAACTTCAATTCTTCCATTTATTCCTCATGAATTGATTTCTTTATATTTATTCCCCGTAACATTGGTTATTTCGCTTGCCGGTTGTGTGCTTGGTACTTATTTAACCGAGCCTACCGACGAAGCTACGCTTATGAAATTCTACAGCGAAGTGCGTCCGTGGGGCTTTTGGCAACCAATATATGAAAAAGTAAAAGCCGTAAATCCCGACTTTAAAAAGAATACCCGCTTTTGGAAAGATATGCGCAACGTAGCCGTAGGTATTGCCACACAAACATCGCTTGTGGCGCTCCCAATCTGTTTTATTATTGGCAATTGGACAGGATTTTTCGTAGCGCTTGCCGTAATTGCCGCCGGAGCAACTATTTTGAAATTTACTTGGTGGAATAAGCTTGATGAGATTTAATCAATGTGCCAATATGCTAATACGACAATGAAACAATTGGAAAATTAAACAATTTAATACATTTAATTGGCACATTGGCATATTATCTAATTGGCATATTCCTTAATTCTTAACTCCTATGAAACTCCTAAATTACTTCTCCCTCATAAAATTCAGCCACACCATATTCGCTATGCCATTTGCGGCAATAGGTTTTTGCTTGGCGGTTTTTGGTTCTGCCGAAACTGTATTTACATGGCAAGCATTTGTGTTAGTGCTTTTGTGCATGGTGTTTGCCCGCACGGCGGCTATGGCTTTCAATCGGTATATTGATTATGAATTCGATGCAAAAAATGCCCGTACGGCAGTTCGTGAAATTCCAAGCGGAAAAATTAGTCCACGTGCGGCGTTGGTGTTTTGTGTGGTCAATGCGCTGTGTTTTATGATGGCGGCGTATTTTCTCAATTTTCTTTGTTTTGTGCTTTCGCCGGTGGCGCTTGCGGTTATTTTAGGGTATTCGTATACCAAACGATTTACGGCGTGGTGTCATATTATTTTGGGTTTGGGCTTATCGCTTTCGCCTATTGGCGCTTATATTGCGGTAACGGGTGAATTTGCCCTGCTACCCATTATATTTTCATTCATAGTACTCACGTGGACAGGCGGTTTCGATATTTTGTACGCCCTGCAAGACGAAGATTTCGATAAATCACAGGCTTTACACAGTATTCCGGCTCGTTTTGGACGCGCCAAATCGCTCGGTATTTCAATCGCAATTCATAGCCTAACGCTTGTGTTGGTTATATTGGCAGGTTATGTTGGTAATTTTTCGGTATTCTATTGGATTGGAGCCGCTTTGTTTATTGCCTGTTTGGTGTTTCAGCATGCCATAGTTTCGCCGCAGAACATTTCACGAATCAATCTTGCATTTGCTACCACGAATGGTTGTGCAAGTATTGTGCTTGGGGTTTTTACAGTCGTAAGTTTAATTCCAATGTCGTTTAGTTAAGTAATTTTTCAATCTTCGTGTCTTCATGTCGTCGTGTCTTCGTGTTCATTTTTTGCGCGCAAGCGCGTTTTTTTAGAGTAAACA
>WQTX01000027.1 GCA_009786075.1 Bacteroidota bacterium
GGTAATGANTAAATTACCCCCCCCCCGTAAATAAGGCTTAAAACGCTTATTTGTAAGGAGTTAGTGCAATGTTTTTGTATGTACGTATTATTTTTCAATTTTTTGTTTTCGTAAAAATTTTGGCAAATATAGTAATTTTTAGGACAACACCAAATGAGTACTGTCAAAAATTTAGTACATTTTGTATGAAATTTTAACGCTAATCCGCAAAACTACCCCCAACCCCCTAAAGGTGGCTTTTAGAGCGACGAAATAGACCTGAGCAACAGCATTTCCACTAAGCAAAAGTCCCCTTTAGGGGATTTAGGGGTAATATTACGGATTAGCATGAAATTTTTCTATACCTTTGCAACCGCAAAAAGCAATTGACATGAATAATCACACGAGTATAAGCAATTTTTTATTAAAAGGAAATCCTGTAATTTCTCTTTCGGGAAATGAATTTGCAAAAAAAGAAGGCTATACGCTTACATTAAAAGAAAAACTTCTTGATGTTGTTAATCAAGAAGTTATATCTGACTCCCCACTTGGCAGTTCTAATCCAACACTAAGTTTGGCCACCAATCAAGGAGACATTGCAAATGTACTGCAAAATATTTTGTTTACCAAATAAATCCCCAAAAATATTTTTTTACATACATTTGTAACCCCTAATCCCTAAAATCCTAACTCCTAATTTATGAAACAACTAACCATCGACAGCTCTATTGGCTCATCGCAAATTCTTGTTGGCGAAGCCATTGAAAATATTCACAACTATTTACCAAAAAATAAAAAAATAGCAATTATAAGCGACGATACCGTTATTTCATTGTATGGAAACCGGTTTCCGAAATCCGATGTGCTGATAAGCGTTCCGCAAGGCGAGGCGCACAAAACTTTGCAGAGTGTAGAACAAATTTACGAACAATTGCTTGCTGCCGAGTGCGACCGTTCGGCATTTGTGTTGGCAATTGGCGGCGGCATTATTTGCGATATTGCCGGATTTGTGGCGGCTACGTTTATGCGCGGCATGGAATTTGGCTTTGTTTCAACCACGCTTTTGAGCCAAGTCGATGCGAGTGTGGGTGGTAAAAACGGCGTGAATTTCAAAGGATTTAAAAATTTTATCGGTACATTTTGTTTGCCGAAATTTGTGATTTGTGAACTTTCGATGCTTAAAACTTTGACGCAAAGCGAACTTTTGAGTGGCATGGCAGAAGTGATAAAACACGGCGCAATTGCCGACCCTGATTTGTTTACTTATATTGAAAACAATACGCAAAAAGTGTTGCGTTACGATGAAGATGCGCTTGAACGGTTTGTGTCCGATTCGGTTATTATAAAATCGCACATTGTCAATCTCGATGCTCGTGAAAGTGGCACGCGCCGGTTGTTGAATTTCGGACACACATTTGGTCATGCCATTGAAAAAATCACAAAAATGCCTCACGGACACGCAATTAGCGTAGGCATGGTACTTGCCGCCCGCCTTTCGGTACGGCACGGAAAATTGCCGCAGGCAGATGTTGATAGATTGATTGCATTACTCAACCTGCTTGGCTTGCCAACCAAAGTAGAAGTTAATGCCGGCGAATTATTTGCGGCAATGAAAGGCGACAAAAAACGGGAAGGCGGTAGCGTTCACTTTGTGTTGCTTTCTGAAATCGGCAAAGCCTACGTTGAAAAAATTTCATTTACAAAAATAGAAGATTATATTCATGATTTGTGTTAGTATAGTAGAAAACAACCCACAGCGTTGTATTGAAAAAACTGCTTGCGCCGATATGGCGGAAATTCGCATAGACTTATCGAAATTTTCTGCGGACGATGTTTGCACCGTTTTTTCGCAAGTGCGAGTGCCAACAATTGCAACCTGCCGCCCCGAATTGGTGGACGACAAAACTCGTGTAGCATTGCTCAAAACTGCCATAGAAAATGGAGCAAACTATGTTGATATTGAAGTTGAAAGTTCGTCGGAAATTAAACAAGAAATCGTTTTATTCGCAAAACAGCATAATTGTAAGGTCATAATTTCATACCATAATTACGAAAATACTCCGGCAGACGAAGAATTACATACTATTGTAAATCAATGTTTTGCCGATGGCGCAACAATTGCAAAAATTGCAACAACAGCCGTTTCGGAAACCGACAGCGCACGGATTTTGGCACTCTATGCCCGTTACGAAAATCTTGTAGCGTTGGCAATGGGCGAAATGGGGAAAATCACTCGTCTTGCAAATATTTTTGTGGGAAGTCCGTTTACGTTTGCTGCGCTTGATACGCAATCGGCAACGGCACCGGGGCAGTTGACGGTGGAGGAATGTGATTTATTTGTGGATTTGATGTTTGATTGTTTTAAGAACGCAGATGACACAGATTTTTGCAGATTTTTTTAAAGAAAAAGCCTCGTCAACTCGTCCCCTAAAAATGAAACACATAAATATCCCCATCTTCTTTCCACAACGTTCCTGTCCGCATCAATGCGTATTTTGCAATCAACATTCTATTAGCAGTCGGCGTTTTATGCCTGCCGATGCGGAAATTTTGCATACAATAGACCAACATTTGCAAACGTGCGGAAACGATGTAGAAGTGCAAATTGCCTTTTTCGGCGGCACGTTTACCGCTATGCCTTTCAATGAACAAAAGCATTATTTGCAGCTTGTGCAACCTTACGTGCAAAGCGGCAAAGTACAAAGTATTCGCATTTCAACCCGTCCCGATTATATTGACGAAAAAATTCTTGCAATGCTCAAATCGTATTCGGTGCTCGATATTGAACTTGGCGCGCAATCGACCAATGATGAGGTGTTGCAAAAATCGGGTAGGGGGCATACGTTTGCGCATATTGCCAATGCTGCGCAACTCATTCGCAATCACGGTTTTCAACTTGGTTTGCAAATGATGATTGGTTTGCCCGGCGACACAGCCGGAATTGCCTTACAAACGGCACAAACAATTTGTGATTTAGGCGCACACTCTACTCGAATTTACCCTACGCTTGTGGTGGAACACACGCCTTTGGCGGAATTATACAAAAAAGGATTATACACGCCTCTTTCGCTTGACCAAGCACTCGAATGGACTGCTCCCGTATATCAATTACTGGAAAACGCCGGCGTTCAAATTTTGCGTGTAGGTTTGCACCCAAGCAGCGACCTCGATGGCGGCGCATTGCTTGCCGGAGCATATCATCATTCGTTTAAAGAATTACTTTTGAGTCATATTTGGCGTGGAATTTTTCAGCGTGAAATTACCGGACATTGCGAACATTTACACATAGAAGTTGCGCCTTCGCAACTTAATTTTGCAATCGGACACGGTGCAAGTAACCGGAATTTTTTGGAGAAAAACGCAAAAAATGTTACTTTTGCGGGTAATTCGTTACTTTTACGGTATGAGTATAAAATTAGAAAATAGTTGCAAGGACAAACTTTTCCAAAGTTCTAAACTTTGGAAAAGTTACAGCCGAAAGAACGCAAGTCCCCCTTGTGGGGGATTTAGGGGGCTTTTTTGCATAATCGACGCTCGCACACCACAAGCAGCACTCGACCGGCTTGCACAGGAATTTACTGTCGTGCCATTTCGCACACAAGGCATTACCTACGAAGCTATTTCGTGCCACCCCGACGTGTTTATATTTCAACACGAAAATCAACTTATTGTAGCACCCAATATTCCGCAAGAATACAAGGATTTTTTTCAAAAACATACCATTGATTATAGCGAAGGAACAACAACAATTGACGAAAGTTTGCGTAATTCCGTAGCATATAATTGTGTGGCAACGTCTGAATTTTTGTTCCACAAAACCGGAATGACTGATTCTAAAATACAACAACTTTGTACCAATCATACATTTATTTCGCTTCCGCAGGCATATACTCGCTGCTCTATGATTGCGCTTAACAATCAAGCAATTATAACGTCCGACAAAGGAATTGCGCAAGTTTTGAAACAACAAAATTTTGATGTATGTTACATTGACCCGCACGAAATTCAGCTACCGCCATACCCTTACGGATTTATTGGCGGTTGCATGGGAATTGTGAATAATACCATATATATTATAGGTTCGCTTGACTATATTTCAGATGGTAAAAAATTACGTGATTTTGCTCAAAAACACGAACATGCAATTGTAGAATTGTATGACGGGAAATTATATGACGGCGGCGGATTGTTTTTTTCGCTCGCACCTGTCTCAAAAATAATTTAGAACGCAAATGACGCAAAAAACCGCAAATCAGCACAAATTTTATTTTGCGTAAATTTGCGATTTTTGCGTCATTTGCGTTCTTTTAAGACAGATTTGAGTGGAAAGCGAGTAACGATTACATACGATTTTCAACATAGTTGCGTTGTGAACTATGGTTATTACATTTTTTCATATATTTGCACAGTTTTACAACTAATATTCAACATCATGAAGTTTTTAAAAACACCATATATTATTGCCTGCGCACTCATTTTGATTGCAACTGCCTGCGCTTCGCAACAAAAACTTACCCGCAAAGCCGAAGCCGTTTATGAAGCCGGCGAATATGCCAAAGCAGTAGAATTGTTCGAAAAATTGCTTGAAAATGAAAAATCGAGAGTAAATCAAGCGCAGTATAATTACCAACTTGCCGAATGTTACCGCCACCTGAACAACACTCGCAAAGCCGAAGCTGCGTACCGCAAAGCTATTCGCCTGAAAACCCGTGAAAAAGATGCCTATTATTGGGTGGGTTATATGGCGCTGAAAAACGAAAAATATAAAGAAGCTCTGGAAGCGTTCAAAGCATTTCAAAAACTAATTCCCAAAGATGTTCGTGGGCAAATTGGCATAGAATCGGTGGCGGCAGCGCAGGAGTGGGCGGCAAATCCTACTCGCTATATTGTTGAAAATGTGAAGCAAATTAATTCTCGTGAACACGATTTTTGTCCGGCGTATATGTCCGAAGATTTTTTGTCGATTTATTTTACTTCGTCGCGTACCGAAGAAGATATGAAACAAACCGTAAATCAAGTATCGGGAATGTTTACCACACGCCTGTACGAATCGCGAATTGACCGTAAAAAAGGCGATTGGAACAAGCCGGTAATGCTCTTGGACACCACGCTTAACACTGAATTTGACAATGGTGCACTTTCCTCGTCGCCCGACGGCACAACGATATATTATACAATTTGCAAAATGGAGCCGGGCAAAAATATTGGTTGTCAAATTTACACAAGTTCGCTGCGTGGCGGTGTGTGGACAAGTCCGCAACGTGTTGATATTGTGCCCGATAGTATTTCCGTAGGGCACCCTGCAATTTCTGCCGACGGCTTGGAATTGTATTTTACATCGCGTATGAAAGGCGGTGTGGGCGGCAGCGATATTTGGAAAGTGCAGCGCATTTCGGAATCGGCAGCGTGGGGCTCGCCCATCAATTTGGGACCCGAAATAAACACCGAAAGCGATGAGGATTTTCCCTACATTCGCAAAGACGGCGTGTTGTTTTTCTCGTCCAACGGCAGAGTTGGCATGGGCGGTTTCGATATTTTTAGAGCAACGAAAGACGATGCCGGCAAATGGAGGGTGGTAAATATGCAATCGCCAATCAATTCTCCGGGCGACGATTTTGGTATTATTTTTCAAGGAAATACCGAAAAAGGATTGTTCACTTCAAACCGCAAAGGCGGGCGGGGCGAAGACGATATTTATTCCTTTGAATTGCCCGAATTGCAGCTCATAGTAACCGGAAAATTGCGCGATATGAGCACAAAAAAACCAATCGTAGATGCCGAAATTTTGCTTATAGGCAGCGATGGTTCTCGGCAGTCGGTGCGCAGCAAAATTGATGGTGCGTATTCTTTCAAACTCAATCAATATGTGGATTATATTGTATTGAGCGCATATCAAGGTTATTTGCGTCGCAAAATAAATGTTTCAACTCGTGATGTGTTCGACAACAAAACATTTAACGTTGATATTGACCTTATTACCATGGCAAAACCGGTTGAAATTCCCAATATTTTTTATGAGTCGGGACAATGGATTTTGAACGATGCAAGTAAAAAAGCGGTGGAAGAATTGGGTAAATTGCTCGACGATAACCCCAATGTTGTAATAGAAATAGGCTCTCATACCGATATGGTGGGCGATGCAATGAACAATATGAACCTCTCGAAACGCCGTGCGCAGTCGGTGGTTGATTATTTGCTGCAAAAAGGCCACGATGCCGATAGAATTGTAGCACGGGGTTTTGGCGCAAGCACTCCGGTAGTAGTTACTGAAGAAATTGCCCGTCAAATTCCGGAATTTACCGTAGGTACAGTACTTTCGCCGGATTTTGTAATTCAACTGCCGCGAGATTTACAAGATAAAGCAAATCAAATAAACCGCCGCACGGAATTGAAAATTTTGAGCAGCAATTATATTCCAAAACCGGAATTTTTTGAGAAAAGGAAGAATAAGAAGTAGGCTTCGACTCCGCTCAGCCACCGAAGAACTGGTCGTTGAGCGGAGTCGAAACGACTAATTAAACGTACTCTGTTTTTCTACCCAATTTTCAAAACTATCTAAATATTTTTGCACAAAAGGCAGTACATCTTCAATCAAACCTGTTTCGTTGAGCAATGTTTGCGCTTGCCCATAAAATTCGGGCTGGTTCATTACGTACATATTCAAAAATGAACATACCGCTCGCAAATGCCCTTGTGCAGCAAATGTGCCAAGTTTTCCAACAGAAGCGCCCATGATAGCAGCCGGTTTACCGTTCCAACTATTTTTTCCGTAAGGTCGGCTTCCCCAATCAAGCGCATTTTTCAACACTCCCGGAAACGAACGATTGTATTCGGGTGTGATTAGCAATACTGCTTGCGAATTTTCTATAAGAGTTTTAAATTCTGCAACAATAGGAAGATTATCATTTTCAATATCTTGCGAATAATAAGGCAGTTTTTCTATTGCAAATTGTGTAAAAGAAAGTTTGCCGTTGTATCGTTTTGCAATTTCATTGAACAAACGTTGATTGAGAGAATTTTTGCTGATACCGCCAATCAATACCAATGTTTTAATCGTTTTCATAACTATGTATTTTTAAGGTTGTTTTAACGGTTCAAAAATATACAATAGTTCATTCACATTATTGAAAACAGCTATGATATTCCGCATAATTTTCACTATTATTCGATAGGTTTATGCTCAATATTTTAAAATTTAAAACCTATGTACAAATTTGGTTCAAAAAGGAAATAGTTTTTCCATTTTTTGTTTATCTCCTTAAATTCTTGTGGAGTATTTGTATCTATTAGCCAATTTTGGCAATGAATTTGAGGTTCTATGAAAAAGCGGTTTTTGAACAAAGGAATATGATAGCCAATGTGATAGGAAGTATATAATTTAAAACCATTGCCGATTTTGTTTTTATCTTCGTCCACGTATGTTTTTAATTGTGGCAATACTTCTATTGCGGCAAATAACCCTTTCCACAACATTCGTTGATACGAAACTCCAAGACCGGTTTCTCGCAATCTGCCGGGGTAAAACTCACTTCCGTATAATTCACTCTCTTTGTTTATCATATCGGTAAGTCCGTCCCACCACTGTATTCCCATAGGTTGGAATAAACTCCATGTAGCGAATTTAAGCCCAATTTTGTCTTTTGACGTAAGGTCATACTTGAAATGAAGCTCATAGTGATGTGTGTTTGTTGCAGCTTCGCCAAAATTGGCAAAACTCAACCACGGTGTACTTACCGAAAATTTGCGTTCGGGAACAGAATCTTTTTGTGCAAATGTTGTTGCGCTGAAAAAGATAAAAAGCGATACAAATAAAATTCGCGTTTGCATAAAATTTTGTATTAATTGTTTATTAAAATTTTATGCAAAAGTATTTTACTATAATTTTCTTTTCATTGACTTTGGGTAAGAAATGAAATTTGTGTTATTTTTTACTTATTTTTCCACCGCTCCAAATTTTTCAAAAATATTTTTCTTGTAAACAGCCAAGCCATAAATTTGCTCATATCACCGTTTTCGGTCATTCCTTTTATTGCCATTTCACGCCATTCGTCAAACGACACATCACCACCTACAAATTCGCCGTCTTTGTAACACCAATGACAATATTTCAAACTTTTTGAGCCGTCTTTTTCTGTTCCACCACCTTGTGGGTCTTTGTTCAACGGCATTCCGCAACTTTGACAATTTTTGTTTTTTGTATTCATCGTTTTTGATTTTTATTGTTTGCGGTAAATATACACTTTTTCCTCCGCAAAACTTTTTTACAATCAAAAATTAACCCCAAAGTGTAACCCCGGTTCGCCGAAAAAGAATTTCGACCATTTGTTGTCTAATACCGCAAACGATTCGGGCATTTTTGTATGGAATGCTCTGTGGGTAATACAAACAGATGGCTCTATAAAAAATCTATTTTTGAAAAAACTCACATGATAGCCCACTCGATACGACATAAACAATTGATAGCCGGTTTTGATTTGTTTATCGTCTTCGTCTCTAAAACTTTGGTGGGCATTGAGTGCGTGAATACCGGCGTACAATCCCTTCCATAAAAAACGTTGATAGGCAACCCCAATACCATATTCTTTGATAGAACCCGGAAATTTCTCTTCGGGCGCATCGAACGATGAACCGTAAGGAATGCCCAGCGACCACGCATAACGCCACGTGATTGCTTCAAGTGAAATCACGTCTTTCGGCGTTATGCGATAGCCAAAATTGAGTTGGTAAAATTGAACTTGTTCGTCGGTTGCAAAATTTCCCACCATCATACCGCTACTCCCAATAAAGAATCTTCTGAATGTTTCGTCCTGTTTGTCAGTTTGTTTCCGTTCCTCGCAGCGGGTTTTCAAACGAGTTTCTAAATCAGCGTTTTGTGTTGTGTCTGTTTGACTAACAACATGGGTAGCTGTTAAAGCGGCAGCTACACATAACAAAGCGATTTTCTTTTGCATTGTTTTAAAATTTAAAATTATGTTGCAAAAGTAATAGCTGTTAGTGGGGCAATTTGTTCACTTAAGTTAATAAATTAATAGGAAACAAAAAGATTGTACTGACTGTCAAAAATAACGTTGCCTACCGTTTGAGCAATAACAGCGATGCAATAGAGTGGCAAAATACCAAAATCCACAAAAACAAGTTTAGGAATTAGGGGTTAGGGGACTTCTCAACCAGTCTCGCCCTCATGCGACTCAACGACTGCGGTTTGATACCCAAAAAACTCGCAATTTGATGTTGCGGTACTCGTTGCAACAAATCGGGTCTGTTTTTTTGTAAATTCAAATATCGCTGTTCGGGCGAAGAGGTTTTAAAATCATCGAACTGCATTTGACTTTTTGCCAAAAATTGTTCCGATACAATTCTGCACAGCGTTTCAAATCGTGGAAATTTCTCAAATCCGGTTGTTTCCATTTTGGTATCTGATACTACAAGAATAGAATCTTCCACACAGGAAATGTAATATTCCGACGGCGTGCGGGTAATTACACAATTCGGCGATAAACCTTCCATTTCGGTATAAAATGCCGTTGTTTTTTCTTCGCCGTCAATATTGTAAAATACGCGCAAACAGCCTTTTAATACAAAATAACTTTTGTCGGACATTTGCCCTTCTTTCAGTAAAATATCGCCTTTTTTGACAACACTAAAAAGATTCAAATCTTTAATCGTCTGTTTTTCCTCATCGGAAAGAGGCATGTATTTTTCGATAAAATTGAAAAGTATGTTTTCCATAATCAGTACATTTTTTTAAAGTCCCGTCATTCCTGCGAAGGCAGGAATCCCCTCATAATTAGCACTATTTTAAGAGATTCCTGCCTTCGCAGGAATGACGGAAAGATGTTAAACTTCACTCTTTTTACTCAACCGTTTACGAATCCTGCTCAACGATTCGGGCGTAACGCCCAAATAACTCGCCAACTGATATTGCGGCACTCGTTGAACCAAGTCGGGACGCTTTTTTTGCAAGTGCATATACCATTCTTCGGGCGAAGCCATTTTAAATTCCGCCAAAGCATCTTGTTGCTGTATCATTATTGCCTCGCCCATTACCCGCGCAATTGATTCCATTTCGGGGAATTTTTTAAACATTTCGGTTTCTTGGTCGGGCGTGCCCACGGCGGCAACGGTGTCTTCAATACATTCCAAATAATAAGCCGACGGTTTTCCCGTGCCGAATGCTGATGGATTTGCTACTTGTCCTTCGGTAAAAAAATCGGTTGTCATTTCATTGCCTTCGCGTATATAATAACTTCTGATGCAGCCTTTTAATACGAAAAAACATTCATTTGCAATTTGCCCTTCTTTGAGTAAAATAGTTCCTTTTTTGTAACTTCTGAGAAGGTTATATTCAATAATTGCCTCTTCCCATTCTTTGGAAATGGGCATGTATTTTGATAGGTATTTTATTATTTCGTTTTCCATACCGTTTTATTTCTTATACGAATAATGCCCAATTATAGTAAAATTGAACAAACAATCTTCCATAACCTGCCCACCACCAATGTTATGAATAATCAAATTTCGCTGTCCGTCTTTTGATTTTTCATTTGCCACTATTCCAATGTGTGTCAATCCTTTGCCGTTCAAATCCCAACACACAATGTCGCCGGGCAGGTAATCGCTTGCATTTTGTGTGATTTTTTTCACAGTTCCGTGTCGCTCAAAAAACACCATTAAATTGGGCACTCGCCGGTGGTCAATGTTTCTATCGGGTTTTGTCAGTCCCCACCTTTTTTGATTTGGGTATTTGTCAAAATTTGCTTTTATATCTTCGTACAACTCTTTTTGCAAATCAATTCCCATTTTCCGGTAGGCTCGAATTATAACATCGGTACACACGCCACGGTCGGCAGGCACATCGCCGTTAGGGTAGTCTAATTTTACATAGCTTGGGTCGTAAATAACTCGTTGTTTTGTCAATGTATAGGCAGAATCGGCTAATCGTGCAAAAAAATCTGCTTGACCGAATGTTACATTTGCTAATAGTAAAGCAATGATTATCAAAAATGTTTTTCTCATTGGGGTATTTTGTTTGGTTTAAAACTTGGTTAAAACTTTGCCAAAGTTCAAAACTTTGGCAAAGTTAGATTGGCAAAGTTAGAGCGTAAATTAAATATCGTTGTCGTTAGCAAACGGCAAATCAAGTAACTTATTCTCATGTAAATCTATAAAATTATTTTTATCATCAAACATTTTTAGTAATTTTTCAAACTCTACAATATCACTACGTTCATCTATAATTTCGTTGTACGAACTATACTGCCATTCGCTAAAATGCGTGCAAAAACCGTGATGAACAGGGTTACGGTGCGTATAAACAATTGAATTAAGAAAATATTGTTTATTGGTAATTGGAATTCTTTTGAATGCTTTCAAAAACAACGAACCGCGCCGATTGAAAACTTTATTGAACGATTGCGTGTAGCTACTAAATAAATTTGCAAACTGTTTCGATAAAAATAGTTCTATTGTTTTGTCGTCGATAACTTTTTCGTTGGTAACTTCATTGTTAACGACTTCATCGTCAACAACTTTGCCAAAGTTTTGAACTTTGGCAAAGTTTGAACCGTTGTTCGAAGACGAACGAACTTCAATTATTTTTTCAATTATCTCACGCTGACGAATACGAACTACAATATGAAAATGATTAGGCATCAAGCAATAGGCGTATGTTTCGGCTACCGGACTGATATGATGACGATATTTTTCAAGAAAAAAACGAAAGTTATTGTCCGAACGAAACGTGTTTTCAAATCCGTTTGCGTGGTTGAAAATATGGTAAACCATATTTGGTATAAGCGGTTGCATTGTTATTCTCTTGTTTAGCCTTGAACATTGCCAAAGTTTAAAACTTTGGCAATGTTAATTTAATTTTATGTCTATCAGTCTTATGTCTAAAAGTCTATTCCTCAGTCTGTTTTCGCACAAAAAGCATCAACCACTCCTTAATAAACTCATTCAAATCGCCATCAAGCACAGCTTGCGTGTTTGAAGTTTCGTAACCGGTGCGCACGTCTTTTACCAATTTATAGGGGTGCAACACATAATTGCGAATTTGCGACCCCCATTCGATTTTCATTTTTTCGCCATTGCGAGCGGCTTGTTCTTCTTCACGTTTGCGCAATTCCAATTCGTATAATTGCGATTTCAAAAGCGTCATTGCTTTTTCACGGTTTTGCAATTGCGAACGGGTTTCGGAGTTTTCTATCACAATGCCCGTAGGTTTGTGGCGCAGGCGCACGGCGGTTTCTACTTTGTTCACATTTTGTCCGCCTGCTCCGCTCGAACGGTAGGTGTCCCACTCCAAATCGGCAGGGTTTATGATAATTTCAATACTGTCGTCAATCATAGGCGCTACGTCAACGCTGGCAAACGATGTGTGGCGGCGTGCACCCGAATCAAACGGCGAAATACGTACCAAACGATGAACACCGCTTTCGCCTTTTAAATACCCATAGGCATAATCGCCCACAAATTCAATAGTTGCTGCCGAAATTCCTGCAACATCGCCGTCTTGTATATCAATTTCTTTTACCTGATAACCATTGTCTTCGCCCCAACGCATATACATTCGCAGCAACATCGAAGCCCAATCTTGGCTTTCCGTTCCGCCTGCGCCGCAGTTAATTTTGAGAATTGCCCCAAATTGGTCTTCCTCTTTTTGGAGCATATTTTTAAACTCTAATGTTTCAATTTTTTGCAGTGCAGCGTTGTAATGCTCGTCCAATTCTTCCATAGTAGCCTCGCCGTCTTTGTAAAAATCGGCAATCAATTCCAAATCGTCCGTCAATTGTGAAACTTCGGCAAAAGCATCAGTCCATTTTTTAATGGAAGTAACTTTTTTTAGTTGTTTTTCAGCCTCTTTGGGGTTGTCCCAAAACGTGGGGTCTTGCGTTTTTTGCTGTTCTTCTTCAATGCGCATCAGTTTGGCATCAACGTCAAAGATGCCTCCTCAACGCATGTTTTCGTTCTACCAAAGCATTTACTTGGTCTATTGTTGTCATACGTGTTAAGTTTAAAGGAACGCGGATAACGCTGATGACGCGGATTTTCGCGAATAATAAATTTATCTGCAATAAAAATCCGTGTAAATCTGCGTAATCCGTGTCATCTGCGTTCTAAATTTCCGCAAAGATAGTATAAATTGTAAAAAAACAAAAAATTACACATTTGCCGATTTGAACGATGAGTCTAAAAAAATCGTTTGCCGATGCTGATGCCGGAAAAACCTTTAAAGCAAAAAATGTGGCAGATTTAATGAAACAGTTAAAGAATGAAAATTAATATTATTTTTGCTTTTGGTTTATCTATAAAAATAAAAACCAAATGAGTGTTTCTATTATTCTGTCTATTTTTTTTCGATTGTAAATCTTGCACGTAATTCCTCAATACCTCCGTCTAAATATATAGAAAGTTTGTCATTTTCCGCGTCCTCTTGTAAGTTTTTGATTAACTTTTCTATTTCATTGACTAAATTTTTCACATAAACAATTGTACTTGTGTCTTCATTTTTGTCTTTCCATTTCCCCCTTTCCCATTGTTGTTTTCTATCAAAAATTTTTTCGCTATTTTCTTTTTCTAATAAAGTGAACTTATGTAAAGATTGCTCATCGTATTTGGAATTGTTTGGAATATTTATCAAGCCATAATTATGAGCTAATGAATTTCTTAACGCATTAACTTGATGTTTACATTCTTTTAATTTCGGAGAACCAAAAGTTTCTATTGCTTTAATAATATTCTCTTTTTGTGTAAATACATTTCCGATTAAATCAAGCAAAATCAAATAACCTATTAAGGACAAAAAGGGTATTTCTACTCTTTTTGCCAATTCTATCATTTCTTCTTGATTTGAATAGTCTGATAAATTATCAATTCTTTTCCATAAATCTTCATTTGTGTATAATCTTCTCGCATCTTCCAATGCTTTTACTAAACACGACTCTCTGCCATTACCCATATCTTTGTTTAAGACAAATTGTTTGATTATTTCTTTTTTTTCCATTATATTGATGTTTAAAATTAATACGCACTTTCTGTATATTCCCATTGTTTTAGTAAGTCATTATACTTATAATGGCCTATTTTTCTTCCTTTGGAATCATAAACGTCATAGCGTTTAAGCAAGTCATTCCATTTTTTATAACTCTCTTGGTTTCCACGATTGTTATAATTTTCTGTTTGATTAAGTACTTCGTTTTGTTTTTGATAGCCTTGTTGATTTCCACGATTGTCATAAATATCTTTTCGGTCAAGCACATTATTATACTGCTCGTATTTTACCAAACGTCCATATTCATCAAAATATTCAAGACGGTTTAAAACCTTGTTCTCTTTGGCGTACCCTATAAATCTACCGTATGAATCATAAAATTCAGTTCGTTGCATAGTAGAATTATATTTTTGTGTTGTTTGTGCATTTATGTTGATTGCTATTACCAACATAAATATGATAATTGAAATTGTTTTTTTCATAATGTTTTGATTTTTATTTGTTACAATATTTAGAAATATATTCAAAGGCATCAGCCTCACCAAGTTCGCCTACTTTGCTCCAATATTCGCAAGCCTTTTCTTTATTGCCTAAACGATATGTTGCTCTTCCTTTCAAAAAATAAGAATTGGAAATATTGGGATTTATTGACAATGCTTTATCACAATCTTCTATACAACCTTTATAATCACTGAGATTGAATTTTATCTCGGCTCGACTATCATAAGCAACATCATTTTTGTCGTCTAATTCAATAGCTTTGTTTACATCAACCAAAGCCTCTTGATATTTTTTGAGTTCAAATTTACTCCAACCTCGATTATTATAAGCCATAGAAAAATTTGGTTTTAATCTTATTGCTTCGTTATCATCATTTATTGCACCGTAGTAATCTTTTAATTTTGATTTAACTAATCCTCTATGCAAATATGCTTCTGCTGTTGGAGATAATTCGATTAACTTATTAAAATCAGACAATGCTCCCAAATAATCTTTTTCCCAATATTTAGCCCACCCCCTGTAATAATAAACCTCAGGCTCACTCCCTCCAAGTTGGAAATATTTAGAAAAATCAGATATTGCTTCCGTAGAATTTCCTTGTGCAAAATGCAAAGAACCTCTTTGTGCATAGCCGGCAGGGTCTTGTGGTTCTAATTGAATATATTTAGTGAAATTTTTCATTGCTGCACTATTATCGTTAAAACTACCATACGATAATCCTCTATAAAAATATGCAGGTGCAAAATTAGGCGATAGCTGAATTACTTTGTCGTAATTAGCTATTGCAAGCCCCCAATTTTTCCCTTTAAAAAACTCATTTGCCATTTCCCAATAACGATTGGGGTCGTTTTCTTTTCTTATTCGTTCAAGGTGTTGATTGACTTCCTCTTGAACATAATCAAATTGTTGGCGCAAACTTTCGGAATCTATTTGAGATAAATCATAATTAACAAAAATATTTAAATAATTTATTCTTCGTTGTATCAATGCTGCTTTCAACTGTGCATCGTCAGTTTGATTTATCATTTTAGTAAGCCAATTTGCGAGTTGATTAAGGAGTTCCTTATTTGTATCATAAACTGCTTGTCTCTGCTGTAAAGCTCTGTTTATTGCTTCGTATGGTGGCTTGTAAATAAAATCATCTACAAATGTAGGTTTTGATGTTTCATAACGCTGTCGCTGTGCATTGAGATTAAGTATCATTACCGATGAAAACAATAAAATTAAAACAACTTTTCTCATAATTAAAAAATTTAAGTTCGCCTCCCAATTCCCAACTCGGCAACAAACATCAAGTTTACAAAAACACGAAAGCGTGGGAACTGTTAAACTTATCTGTCTTTAATGGTATCGCCAAACACCTGTACTAATCAGATAAGTAACAGTTCCCACGCTTAGAAACTAAGACGCAGGAATTGTTACCACCTATCCCCATTAGTACAAAAAATTGGCGAATTTCTTAAAGAAGAGGATATATTTTAAACGCTCTCGTTTATCAATAAACTTCCAAAAACCCAACTTTTTTTGAGCTATTAGAATTGTTACAAAAATAAAAAAAGAAAACAATCTACAATCAAATTTCTTGAATATTAATTATGGTATTGATTTATAATTATTTAAAACTTGCCTATATTCTTGCTCTCTACTATGTTAGCAGATTTTATCTGACATTTTTTTTTAAAACTAAAAAAATTAAGAGCCTTTATGTATTTACAAAGTGCCCCTTAATAGCCACAGCCATTGACATATTGAATTTACCGAAAAGAATAAAATTTTTTGAAAATACGTTGTATATTTGCAGCGTAAACTAATTTTAATTGATACAGTTATGACAACAGCAGTAAAGAAACAAATAAAACCGGTTACTGTAAAAAAGCAAACCGATGATTTATTGAAACTGATTTTGAAAAAAACAGGCACAAAACACAGCGAAATAGTTGCGTGGGCAGAACGAAAGTATATAAAAGCTAATTTAGATGTAGTTACTGCCAACGAAAGAAAACAATTCGACCAATTAATTTTTGGCTTATGAAAGAGAAAGATGTAATACGTGTGTATGTTGATACCAACGTACTCATAAACTATTGTACCGGTCAGTCGAAAGATAAAGCGGCGGTGTTGCATTTATCGAAAAAGCGAAGTCGCGAATCGTTATTTACATCGTCGTTAGCTGTGGTGCAAACTGTTTCGGCATTGCAATCTGCCGGAAAAAACAATAGAAAAGCCTATTCGCGCGAGCAAACCATACAGAAACTCAACAAAATATTGCCCAAGTTTACACTTTTAGACCTAACCGAAAGCGATATTACAGAGAGTTTTGCGCTTGTAGATAGCAACGATATTGAAGATTGCGTTCACTACGTTATAAGTCAAAAAAGGCACTGCGATGCAATTGTAACAAACGATAAAAAAGGTTTTGATAAATTTAAAAACATAGAGGTTTACGGCACTGATATTGACATTCTAAAAACAGATATACAATAAACCTCATTACACACCAAATTCCTAAACCGGTAAAATTCAATATGAAAGTTACCGGTTTTTTTTAAGGCTATAAACTACACATTTCCCCAAAAACAAAAAATCCCATAAATCAGTGATTTACAGGATTTTTCTCCGCTTGGCGGAGAAAGAGGGATTCGAACCCCCGTTACGTTGCCGTAAAACGGTTTTCAAGACCGCCGCGTTCAACCACTCTGCCATTTCTCCGGTGCAAAAGTACATTTTTTTTTAATCATGCAATAGTTTCAATACATTATTTTTGTTTGTTTTTTCCTTATTTTTTATAATACACTCATTTACAATATGTATTTTGTATTAAATTTTCATTATTTTTGCTTGTAATTTAATAAAACTACAAATTATGTGTCTCATATCTCATATCTCACATTTCACATCTCGTATTACATTGTATAGCCTTACATTGCTCTGTATAGCCTGCAATTGCAACAACAATAAAAATCGCCAATGGACAATGGCTGACGAGCAACAATTTCGTGAAAAAAGTATTGAAGTCAATAAAGATTTGGTAAAACGTCTGCAAGATACGATTTCTGTATTTGCCCAAAAAAACGAATGGGATATGCAAAAAACAGGAAGCGGTTTGTGGTATGCCATTACTCGTAGCGGCAATTCCGACACCATACAGCGCAATGATTTGGTGCAAATAGCCTATACGGTGTCGTTGCTCAATGGCACGCTTTGTTACAGTTCCGATTCGCTCGGAGTGAAAAATATAAAAGTAGGGCAGGGTGGTATAGAATCGGGGCTTGAAGAGGCTCTGCGATTAATGACTTTGGGCGATAGCGCTCGCTTGCTTATTCCACCACATTTGGCGCACGGCTTGCTTGGCGACCAAAATAAAATTCCCGCTTTGGCTATTTTACATTATACGGTGGTGGTGAAAAGGCATTACAGAGCCCCCTAATCCCCCTCAGGGGGACTTAAAGAAAAAAGATGAAATCTTTTTTCTTAACCCCTCCCCTTGAGGGGGAGGCTGGGTGGGGGCTTGTTAATTCCTAAAAATCCCCGTTATCGACTTAGTAACATCGTCGAATTTACTGTCGTTGATTACCGCATTTTGAAAATCGCCGGTATTTTCGGCAACATCGGTTGCTTGCGTTGGGAATATGAGCATTGCCGAGTTTTGCGGGAAATATGAACGTAACGATTGTGGTACTTTTGCCATTGTTGGATTGTACGATTCTTTGTCTTTGTGGCTCATTACGAATACCAAAAAGTCGTCGTTTTTGATTTCACGGGCAAGCACCAAATAATCCGCAAAATCGTCGAACATCATAAATTCTACGTCGATTGGCATGATTGTTTGCACTTTTTGTAAATAAGCCATAGTTTCGGCGTGGCAATAAATAATTGTTTTTGTGCCGGTATTTTTTGAAAAATCCCACAGTTTGGCAATCCATGCGGCAAAACCTATTTCGTTTTCGGCGTAGCGCGGTACTACTACAATACTGCGTTTGAGCGTTATCAAGCGATTGACCGATTTGAACAATACAATGGAACAATTCGGATTGCGAGTAAGCACGGCATCAATTGTGGGACCGCAAAACGCATCGGTGTCGGTTTCGTTGTCAATCGCCATTATCATATTGTTTATGCGGTTTTCGCGTATAAAATTGCTGATTGCATCGACTTTATTGTTGCTTGTGAGCAAAATTTTGTGAATTTCGTTATCGGCTCCCGAAGCGTCAATTGCTGCGGTTTCGAGCAGTTGATTGCCCCGTTTTTCGTTAGCCAACGAATTGCCCCCGTGTATGTGCATTACATACAAATCGGTTTTTTTATTTTTACCCCGAAATGAATTAAACAAATTTATCAGTTCGGGAATATTGGTGTTTGCCGAAATTGGCATCAACACTTTTTCGGCATTGCGTTCGTCTTCGCTTGTGGCATTGAGCAGGGCAATGTTTCTGGCTCCTCGCTGGGTTACAAACGAAGAAATTGTACACGAAATTAAAATCATTAAGATACTACCGTTCAGTATAGCTTCGCTCAAAAGCCGGTCGGGTTCTGCGCCGGCTGCAACAGCTTCGGGATTCAATATAATATTGTAACCAACCATTACGGCTGCAAGTGTGGCAGCGGCTTGCGAATTGCTCAATCCCCAAATCAGGCGGCGTTCGTCCACCGTCATGCGGAATGTTTTTTGCGTAATCCATGCAGCTATAAACTTTGCACTTACCGCAACCACAGTCATTACTGCACCGGCTATAATTGTATCAACATCACTCAAAAAGGCTCTGTAATCAATGAGCATACCCACGCCAATCAAAAATATGGGAATAAACAGTGCATTGCCTACAAATTCCACTCTATTCATAAGCGACGAAGTGCGTGGAATTAATTTATTGAGCGACAAACCGGTTAAAAACGCCCCGATAATTCCTTCAATACCGGCAACTTCCGCCAGGAACGCTCCCAAAAATACCATTGCCAATACAAATATATATTGCAGGATTTTATCGTTGTATTTTTTGAAAAACCAGCGAGCAACTATTGGAAACAGAAATATAATAATTGCTGCGAAAATAATTAATGAAATGGTAAGCTGTGTCCAAAAACCGGTATCTAATTCGCCTTTGGTACTTGCCACTATAACCGCCAAAATCAAGAGCGCAAGCGTGTCGGTTATGATTGTTCCTCCGGCTGTGATGCCTACTGCCCGGTTGCGCGTAACGCCGAATTTACTCACAATAGGATAGGTTATAAGCGTGTGCGAAGCAAGCATACTTGCAAATAAAATTGAGGTTGCCAATTTATGCTCAATAAAAGGAAACAACAGATAATAACCGGCAAGAAACGCAAGTATCATAGGAATCGAAAATGTGAATATTCCAAAAACCAAACTTTTGCTGCTATTTTTTCTGAAATCAACCAAATCAATTTCCAAACCTGCCAAAAACATAATGTAAAGCAATCCCACTGTGCCATACAGTTTAATACTTTCATCGCGGAGCATAAATTCAAACCCAAACGGACCAATAAGCGCACCGGCTATAATAAGCCCAATGAGGTGCGGAATGCGCAGTTTGTTGAGCAAAATAGGGGCAAATAATATAATAAATAATATGAGCGAAAACTGCAAAACAGGGTTTTGTAGAGGTGTTTGAAATTCGGATAGAAATTCGTGTAACATGATTGTTAGTGGTTAATTTGGGTGTAAATATACGTTTTAATTGGAAAAATCAAAAAATTATAGCTGTTTAATTTTGAGTTTGGTTTGTGAAACAAAAAACATAAAATCCCTATCGCAGGGCAAATAATCAATAAAAAATCACTGTGATAGGGATTTTTTGTAAAAACGGCATGTTGTTCCGCTGTGGGCTTTTGGGTTGAATTATTAGTTTCGTTCAGCGGGTTTACAAAATGAAAATAGTAAGGTTACATTTTGCCAAAACAAACTTTTCTTCTACTTTTACACAAAACAGTCATTCCTTTTGAGTGTTTGTAACAAAATTCTTTCTATATTTGCTTTGTCGAACGGTTGTTCGGCAGACATAATGAAAGCGTTTTAGCTTTATCCTAACTTGTAAAAACGACCTATTTAGCCAAGGGATAAGCAGTGCAAACGCTCATGTGTGTTTATATACTTTGTATATATCACAGCGTGGGGTGACTGTTTATTTTGGTAAAGGTGCTTGGTCGTACCTGCAAGTTGATAAACATTATAACTTCCACGCTTTTTTATGCCTTTTTGTAAAAACTCAAAAATAAAAGAGGTATGAAAACAATAAAATTAATCTTAGGAACATTTTGCTTAGTTTATTTTTTAGGAACGGCAGTAGCGCAAGAAGAAAATGTGAAATTTTTCGGGAATGTCAAATCTGTAAAAGAAACGACATACAAGGTAAGTGAAAAATTTGGGGAAGCAATAAAAGGCGAGATTTTGAATACTGCCGTTTGGAAGTATGATGATAAAGGGCGGTTGGTGGAAGAACCGTATAAAAAATACAAATACGATGCTAACGGCAATAAAACAGAACAAGCAACACATGATTCTGTGGGTAATCTGAAAACAAGAATTACTTGGAGTTACAATGAAAAAAACAAAATAACCGAACAAAATAAGTATGATTCTGACAGAAAGCTAATTTCCAAAACTAAATGGAAATATAATGATGATGGTTATTGCATTGATAAAAGCAAGTTTGACAAAGAGGGAAAATTGCTTGAAAGAGAAATAAATGTATATGACAAAGACCGCTATTTAGAACATAGTCAATATGCTCGCTATGATAACTTTGAATATGTTGAAGGCATTGACAACTCAGTCTATCATGGACTTGGGCACGGCGAAGTAAAGTTAGTGTGGCGATGCGTGCATTCATTTGACGAAAAGGGAAAGCAGATACAAGCACTTTTATTAAGTCCAAATCAAGATACTCTCGAAATTAGAAAGAACGTGTATGACATATATGGGAATAGTATAGAAACGAATTATCATTATAGTTTTGCAAATGTACGTAGGAAATTTAATGAAAAAGGAAAAATGATTAAACATGAAACAGGTCCTCTCGATTTGAGACGGATAACTTTGTTTCATGTTGATTATTGGGAAGATTGGCGGACAATGGATTCTGTTAGACTCTCTTATTATACATTTACACAATTACATACATATAATGACAAAGGAGAAATACAATCTATTTCATACATAGATTATGATGGTTATAATTTAGAAAATTATGATAAGAAAGGTAATATAATGGAAATATTACGAATAGAGAATTATTATTGGGAATGCGAGGAAGAAGGAAGTTGGGAGTGCTTAACAAAACTCGTAACTGCCAATTTTGACATAAAAACAGAATATTCCTACACTTACGACCAACACGATAATTGGACAAAAAGAATGGAATATGAAACAGAAAGAAATACTCCGACCGTCTGCACCGAAATCGTTGAACGAGAAATAGAGTATTGGGAGTAAGTTTTTATTTTCAACCAAGCGGTTGAGTAATTTTTCAACCAATCGGTATAATACTGTCTGGTTGAAAAACAGTAGTGTTCTTCTGTTTATTTCATTGGGCTTTAAGTCCCCTTGAGGGGGATTTAGGGGGCTTTACAAAAACCGCAATTCCACCCTACGGTTATTAGCCCGCCCCGCAGCAGTTTCATTAGTATCGGTAGGTCTTGTTTCGCCATAGCCTTTTATGGTAAAAAGCGTTTCGTCGCAGCCTTGTTTTACCAAAAAATCTTTTACCGCTTCGGCGCGGCGGAGCGAAAGGCTCATGTTTGACTCGTCGTCGCCCACGCTGTCGGTGTGTCCGCTGATTTCAACAGGCATTTGCAGTTTTTGCAAAATTTTTGCAACTCGTTTCAATTCCGGTAGAGAATAGGGTAGGAGCGTACTTTTATTAGTATCGAAAAATAAATTATTCAAGCGCACCGGAATACTGTCACGTTTCATTTCTTCAAACGACACGGCTTGAATATCGTGCGAAATCGCCTGATTTTTCTTTTCTTTTGTCAAATCAATATATTCAGCCTGAGGATAATAACCTTCGGCTTCCACATAATAGCCATAGACTTTGCCCACCGGTAAACTTATGGTGTAAGTACCGTCGGTAGGGTCAGAAGTGGCTGCACCAATGCGCTCGCCGGTGCTTAAATCCTCATATACAATGGTTGCCGGTAATTTTTTATTGTTGGTTGTTGCAATTTTTCCGCTTACATACACCACCGCACCGGGTTGTAAGGCTTTGGGAATTGAAATCATCATTATATCGTTGGCGGTTTGGTTTGGCAGCCTGCCTGCAAAATAAAATGTTTCGCCATCGGGCGCAATGCGGTAGCCCCAATTTTCTTCGGAATTGTTGATTTCTTTGCCTAAATTGACGGGCGTAGTCCAGCAATCCCAGCAAGTATCAGCCAAACGGGTTGATTTATACACATCTAAATTACCCAAACCGCCATGACCGTCGGAGCTAAAATAGAGCGTTTTCATATCGCTGTGCAAATAGGGGCTGCGGTCGGTGTAAATGGTGTTGATTGTTGGACCCAAATTTATGGGCTTGCCCCACGTGCCTTGCGGCGTTTTGAGCGACACGTAAATATCGGATTGATGATGAATACTGCCGTGATACAAGCCAAGCGAGGCATTTTGTTCGGTATAAAAATTCATACCCTCATTTTTGCGCACCGATGCAAAAATAATTGCATTGCCATCGGCGGTAATCATGGCATCGGCGCTCCAAATAGCGTTATTTATATCTTTTGAAACCGACACGCCTTGCGACCAGCCTTGCGCTGTTTTTTCGGAATAGTAAATCACACCTTCACGGAAATAGAGCATTTTTGTGCCGTCAATGCTTATACTCAACGGTGCTTCGTTGGTTTTAGGGTTTGAAAGTTCACGTACCAACAGAGGTTTTTGCCATTCATCGTTCCTAAATTCCGAAACAAAAATATCTTCCAAACCAATATTGTCGAAGCGTTTATTACCGCAAAAATACAAGTATTTATTGTTTGCCGTTATTACCGGCGAATATTCCCCTCCTTCACGGGTGTTTACGTAGCCGGGCAACGGTTTTACTTCAATCGAAGTATCGTAAGGACGTTCTAAAATTTCTATCAAACTTTTTATTCTGGGGTCGTTTGCTCCAAATGCCGGTTGGAATTTTTTGACTTTTTGCAAAGCCTTGTCCCACTGTTTGTTGGCAATATCAACCGAGATTAATTTTTGCAACGCCACAAAAGCCTTTTCTTTCGGCGCAGCCAACCGAATATATTCCTCAAAATACGGCGCAGCGGTGGTATCGAAAGGTTTCATGTATTCCAAACCTTCGCCTTTGTCGGCAATTTTAAATTCTTTTGCCAGCAAAGTGTCCAAATACGAGCGAGGGTACTGTTGCACAAACATATACAAAGTTCGATACTCGCCGTCTTGCGACAAAAATTTATAATATTCGAGCAAGGCATAATTAAAATGAACATTAAAATCTTTGCTCAATTCCACCGTTCGACGGAATAAATACACGCTTTTTTTGTGTTTTGCAATGGCAATCATTTTTTCAATAGCCGCATTGGAGTAGTCGTTTTTGGGATTGGAACGAATAAATTTTTCATATTCGTCGAAATTATTTTGTTTTGCCAAAGCGTCAAACGAAAGTTTGTAAAACCGTTGGCGAGCCACATCTATATATTCGCTATTGGGGTAACGTGAAATAAAAATTTTCAACGCCTCGGGCGAAGTTGAGGTTAGAGCGGTGTTGTAGGAAATTTCGTCGCGCAGGGCAACGGCTTGGGCATATTGCTCGGCACGAGGGTAGGAAACTGCAAATGTTTGATAGGAATCAAACGTGTTTTCCTGCTGCGCTTTGGCAAATGCAAGTGCAGCTCCTTGTTGTTGCGCTTTTTCTACGGTTGCTTTGCTGCATTTTGGGCAGGAACTCAAAAAATCGTTGTATGCCGCCGGTGTGTTTTGTTTTTCGGCAATGGCAAGCATTTTGGTACACACCGTATCTAAATCTTTTTTCAAATTTGCCGAAGTTACTTTCCATTTTCGGGCTTTTTCCTGTTCGGCTTGCTTTGCTTGCGGATAGAGCGAAATAGCCTTAATTAATTGATTATATGCTTGATATAAATTTTGATTTGCATATTCATCGGCAGCCAAAAGTTTGGCATTTACATGAAGATATACAAAATTATCGGGTTGATTTTTGAGTGCACCGGCAATTTGTTTTTCTAATTTATCGTAGCTTTTTTCTGCCAAAAGTTTATACAATGCGTCCTGCGCTACACACGTAAACGACACACAAAGAAAAACGAATGTATAAAGTAGTTTTTTATTCATAATAATTATAACGCAAAAATACTACTTTTTAATGTAGAAAACAAGAAAATTGTAAATTTACAACGTAACCTAATAAATATGTAAATCGCCATTCATAAACGAACTGCGCAGCATGCGCAACGGGTGGCGTGCCGGTCCCTGCAACATATAATCGCCGTGCATGGTAAATATTGAGCCACATTTTTTGCACTCAGCCAAATCGGGAAAGGCTTTGTCGATTGTGAGAATTTGACTGCCTAAATCGTGGGGGCATGTGGCATCGAATACTCTGAAATCGTCGTAAGTGCCTTCGGTTTTGTAGCGGTAAATAATAAGTCCGTTGCAATTGTAGCCCCAGCAGAGAGTAGTGTTTTTAATGAAAACAGATTGTCCTTGAATATTCAATTTGCTTTCAAATTGCGCATCAAATTCTATATTTTGAATAGTAAAATTAACGTAAGTCAAAGGCACAGGATTTTCTTTATCTTTGCATGAAAACAGACAGATAAGGCTTAATAAAATAAAGCCCCCAACCCCCACAGGGGGCTTTCGGAAACGGAAAAAATTGATTAATGGAGTTTTATTATTTATGTTGAATTTCATTGTTTTTCGTTTTTTAGCCCCCTGAGGGGGTTGGGGGCTTCTTTAATTTTATATCTTTGCACGGTAAAATTACATTCACTTTTTGATAAACGATAAAAAATGAAAAAAAATATTTCAATTGCTATAATTTTTATGAGTATGTTGGCGTTTTCAGCCTGTGCTTCACGCCAAAAAGCAATGATACCCGATGAAGCGCCCGAAGCCGAATTGCAACGAATAGATGCAGAAGCACGAGAACTGAAACAGCAACCGCTGACCAAAGCACAAGGCAGACGAGCAATGCGAAAACGTGAAAAAGTACGCGAACGAACCTACGAAAAACACCACGACCGCATACAAACAAAGGAAGTGCGCAAACGTATGAAAAAAAATGCAAAAAAATCGGGAATGTCGAACGATAATAAAAAACCGAGTGGAGTGAAAAAACTTTTTAAGTAAATCAAATTAACCGTTTAACAAAATTTGTTATTTTTGCCAGTGGGTTAATGTGCCAATACGACAATATGCCAATGAGCAAATAAACAGATAAGCAAATAAGCAAATAAACAGATAAGCAAATAAACAAATAAGCAAACAATGAAAAAAGTACTATATATATATGTGTCTATCGCACTTCTTTTTTGTGCAAATACTGCTATAGCGCAAGACAATGAAGCACTCCGAAGTGTGGTTATAGAACAAATCGACGGTAAAAATTACTACGTTCATACCGTAAAAGCGAAAGAAACTTTGTATTCGCTTTCTCGCATTTACGACATTTCGATACGTGATATTATTATTAACAACCCCGAAGCCGAAGTGCCCAAAGTTGGTCAATTGCTACGTATTCCGGTACCCGAAAATAAACCGGTGGAAGTGAGAAAACAATACGAAAGTTACACGCAACATATTGTAGAACAGGGCGAAACACTCTATGCTTTGGCTCGTATGTACGGCGTTACGGTGCGTGATATTTTAGATATCAATTCGGGTATGGACACAAATTTGGCTATCAACCAAGTGGTGTTTATTCCCTGCAACAATTGCAAACGATTGAGCGAAATGCAAAATTCGCAGCAGCAACAGCAAACGCAACAACAACAAACGCAGCCGACTCCGCAAACGCAACAAACGCAACCTGCGCCGCAAACGCCGCAAACAGGCGGCAATAATCAGGACACGAACCCTGGTAAAGAAAAAAAAAACGCTAACACCGAACAACAAATAACGCCATACTCAACATTTGGCGGAAGCGCAGGCGGTGGCGCAATCAACACCAACCGGAATGTGCACGTGGTGCTTATGTTGCCCCTGCTTTTGAACAAAAACGCAAGCACTGCGCCGGTAAGCAATAAAATTGAAATTAATCCCGATACCTACCCGTTTTTGCAATATTACGAAGGAGCTTTGTTGGCTCTTGATTCGTTGAAACGTTTGGGAATTTCGCTTAAATTTACCGTGTTCGATACTCAAAAAGACTCCACGAACGTTCGCCGGATAGTTCAAAAATTAGACCCTGCGAGCATTGATTTGATTATTGGTCCGGTGTTTAAAGAAGAATTTTCGATAGTAAGTGGATTTGCCCGGAAAAACAATATTCCGATTGTTTCGCCGCTTTCGTCGGAAGATTTGCCTGTGAAAAACAATGCTTCGATTATACAAATGAACACGCCGCAGGTGTATCGCAATGCGAGTATTGCACAATTTGCAACCCAATACAGCAATGTTAATGTAATATTCGTATATAATTCTAAAGATTTGGAGGGAGCAAACGTAACTGCCGGCAAACGGGCGTTTAACACAAAATATGCCGCGTTTATGAAAAGCAACAATATTACGTTGAGCGAGGTGTTTTTTCCGCAAGGAGGCATGGCTGAGGTGGAAAAACAAATGAGTACGACCAAAAAAAATATAGTGATAGTGTTTTCGAGTAATCAGGCATTTGTCAATAATTTTGTAACGAAATTGTATCAACTTAACAAACGTTATGATATTCACTTGATTGGGCAACCTGTGTGGGAGCGTTACGAAAATGTGGAATTAGACTTTCTGTTCGATATGCAATTTCAATTTGCCGCCAACGGCTATGTCGATTATTCGCGCGAGGCGGTAAAATCGTTTGTGCAAAACTACCGTTCGGTATTCAAAATCGAACCTACAAAATTCTCGTTTCAAGGATTTGACCAAACCTTATATTTTATAGAGGCGTTGGCTCGCAAAGGCGATAAAACGCTGAGCGACTACGTAATCAACAATCCACGACAAGGTCTGTGCGAAAATTTTGTTCTCAAACGAGAGGAGGGGAGCTTGGGCGTAGTGAATACTTCGGTAAATATGGTGCAGTACACCAAAAATTATGAGAAAGTTTTCTTGAATGTGGAGTAACGATTTTAGAACGCAGATGACACGGATAACGCAGATTAAGAAATGAAAAATAATTGTTGTTGTATTTTAAAAAAATGGATTGCTTCGTACCTCGCAATGACGCTTTTTCGAGAGTTGGCACAAATCCTCGAAAGAGCGTCATTGCGAACGAAGTGAAGCAATCCATTTACTAACTACTTAATAAAATCTGTGTAAATCCGTGTCATCTGCGTCATCAGTGTTCAAAAATTAAGTTTATAATGTACTTCAAACACCCCCAAATATTATTTTTCCTGTTTGCACTCGCAATTCCCGTTATTGTGCATTTATTTTCGTTCCGGAAATATGTGCCGGTGTTTTTTCACAACATTCATTTGCTGAAATCTATTCGTATAGAGCAAAATAAAACCTACAACAAACTCAAACGATTGCTTATTTTGAGTATGCGTTTGCTTGCTTTTGCGGCTCTTATTGTGGCATTTGCGCAGCCACGCATTGCGCAAAAAAACGCTGAGCAACGCACTTCAAGTAACGCTCCGGTGGTGCTGTATATCGACAATTCATTCAGCATGCAAGCACAAACTGCCGAAGGAAGCGCGCTCGATAATGCAAAAAATAAAGCGCACAGTATTGTAAAATCCTACCCTGCTACGCAACAATTTCGACTGATAAGCAATAACGGCGACGTGAGCGAATACCAAAATTTGACGCAGGAGCAAATACGGCAAAAAATTACAACTATTCAGCCAAGTGCATTTCCGCTTGCGCTTTCGAGCGTGTATAAAAAAGCACAGGAAATTGCCCACGAAAGCAAAAGTACCTTACGCTTGTTTTTTATTTCCGATTTTCAAAAAATAACAAGCGATTTTGAAAATATTCCTGCCGATAGCAGCGTGCAACTGCATTGTGTGCCGGTGTTCAATACTTCGTTTGATAATATCAGCGTTGATAGCTGTTGGTTCGACAGTCCGTTTCGCCTGCACAATGCCATTGAAAAACTGCACATTACGGTCAATAACCGTTCCGATGCGCAGCGCACCAATACTGCTGTGAAATTATTTATAAACGATACGCTTAAATCACTCACGAGCGTAAATTTAGAGCCTCGCAAGCAGCAAACGGTTGATTTAGAGTTTGTAAACAATTCGCAAGGAGCAACAAGCGGGCGGGTTGAAATTGACGATTACCCTATTTTGTACGATAATACCTATTATTTTTCGTTCAACAAAGCGGCGCACATTTCTATTGCGCACATTTATAGTGGTTTACAATCGTCGAACATTGCGGCTTTATTTAAAAATGATTTTTTCAAATTTCAGTCTATTAATATTTCCGCACTCGATTATGCAAGCCTTGCGCACTACGATTGTATTATTTTAGACCAACTTCCAGAAATTCCTTCCGGTTTGTTGCAAATGCTTGTAGCGGCAAGTAATCAAGGGAAAAATATTGTAGCAATTCCGAATAAAACGAGCAACATACAGTCGTACAACACACTTTTGGCGCAATTTGGCAATCAACGAATTACCGAACAAGACACAGCAAAAATTTCAATTGCACGGGTAGATTTTCGACATCAAATTTTTGCCAATGTATTTGAAAAAACCGACAAAGAAACGCAACTGCCTTTTGTGCGCAATTATTTTAGAATAGATGCTCCGGTACATACGCACATTCTTTCGTTGGCAAACAACTACGCTGCTTTGCTGCAACTGAAACAAGGCAAAGGTTCGTTATTTTTGTTTACTATGCCTTTCAATGCGCAATCTACAAACTTTACGCAATCGCCGCTTGTGATGGCAATTTTCAATATGGCACTGTACGTTTCGCAACCTACGGCGCTTGCCTACACGCTTGGTGAACCGTTTCATATTGCGTTTGAAACCAAGCAAACCGACCACGCATTTCATATTGTCAACCGGCAGTTGCAAGTTGATATAATTCCTCAATTCAGTATTGATTACAGTAATTTTACCGTAAAACTCAATCCCATGAATATGATTACGCAAGCCGGCACATACAGCGTAATGCAAAGGGATTCAACGATTGCCTACGTTTCGTTTAATTACGACCGCTCGGAATCGCAAGCGGAATTTTTTAGTGCCGACGAAATTACGCAACTTTTGCAATCGTATCAATTGAGCAATGCTTCGTTGATTAACGCCTCGCACGAAAATTTGGAACAAAATGTGCGTTCGCTTGATGGCGATACGGAGCTTTGGCGGTGGTTTGTGTTGGTGGCGTTGCTGTGTTTGATTGGAGAGGTTTTTATTATTCGGTTTTGGAAGTGAGTTATTCGTTACTTCGTTTTAGTAATTCATTCACAATAGTTTTAGGCATTTTGAATATCATTTAAAACGTCCTCTACTTTTGTACTAAAAAGCGACACTCCATATTTACCCATAATTTCGATAAATGAGCGTTTCGATAAATTTGCTAATTTAGCCGCTTGCCCCGCCGATAAAATAGCATCTTCATAAAGCTTTGTTGCCAAATATATCGAATAATCGAATGTAGCCGGCAATACTGCTTGCGGTATGGTTACTGTCATTGTTTGCATAATCTTTGTATTTGCTTGTTCCAAACACAAAGATACACTTTTTAATTGTAATTTACAAATTTTGTAAATAAGTAAATGAGAAGTTGCAAGCATAAAAAGCCGCAGCATTTACGCTACGGCTTGTAATTTTGTCTATTATTTTTTTAGGCACAGCCTAATTTGATAAATCCTAAGCCGAACAGAGTTCTTAATATTCCCAATACTGCGTACCGGTTTTAGTATCCATGAAGCCCGCCCATTTGTCTGCTATTTTTACCCTTACCCAACCTGCCCAATCGCCGCGAAAATACTGTATTTCATCGCAATAACAAGGAATAAGTTCTTTCCCTGTTTTATCAAAAAGTCCATATGTGTTCTTTCCGTTTTTCCCTTTGATAGATACTTCTATAAATTCACCCCAAGGAACAGTTACCCAATCATAATTACAAGGTACAATTTGTTTACCTGTTTTATCAATAAATCCCCATTTGCCGTTTAACTCTACTCTTGTCAAGTCTTCGGAAAGTGCTTCGTAATTACTATACCCATCGTAAGGAATTGGTTTTCCCGTTCTATCAAAAAATTGCCGTTTGCCGTTTAACTCCACCTCAAAGCGTTCAAAATCATAATTATAGTCCCCATCATCATACATACAAGGAATAACTCGTTTGCCTGTTTTATCAATAAAGCCCACTTTCCCGTTTAATTTCACTCTTGCAAAACCTCCGTAAAAATCCCAAGCAATATCATACATACAAGGAATAATTTCTTTGCC
Organism: Bacteroidota bacterium; assembly: GCA_009786075.1. Taxonomy (GTDB): domain Bacteria; phylum Bacteroidota; class Bacteroidia; order Bacteroidales; family UBA1715; genus WQTX01. The sequence goes on from WQTX01000027.1 coordinate 31,025, forward strand.
TGTTTTGTCAATATAACCTCTTTTGCCGTTTAAGTGTACTACTGCTAAGCCTTCGGAAAATTGCTCTTCAATGCGACAATGGGATTTATCATACTTACAAGGAATAATTTCTTTGCCTGTTTCATCAACAAATCCCCATTTACCGCTTGACTCTACTTTTGCCATGCCTCCGGAAAAATCAAAAATATCATCATACCTGCAAGGTACAATAGTTTTTCCTTTTTTATCAATAAAACCCACTTTATCGTTTAACTTCACTTTTGCCAAGCCTCCCTCAAAATCCCAAGCATCATCATACGCACAAGGTACAATTTCTTTGCCTGTTTTATCAATAAATCCCCATTTGCCTGTGTAGTAATCGCCAATTCTCACTTTTGTCAAACCTTCGGAAGAACGAAAATCGACATAATCATACATGTAAGGTACGATTATTTTTTCTGTTTTATCAATAAAGCCTCTTTTGTCGTTTAAGTGCACTTCATACAAGTCTTTGGAAAAAACATAAATGTTATCATACTTACAAGGAATAATTTCTTTGCCTGCTTTATCAATAACGCCCCTTTTCCCATTTAAGGACACTACTGCCAAGCCTTCAGAAAAAGAGCCTACCCAATCATAATTACAAGGTACAATTTGTTTACCTGTTTTATCAATAACCCCCTCTTTTCCGTTTAACACCACTTTAACCAAGTCATAGGAAAAATCGCACGCATAATCATACTCGCAAGGAGCAACTAATTTTCCCGTTTTATCAATAAAACCTATTTTGCCGTTTGATACCACTCTTGCCAAACCTCCGGAAACTTTATAGGCATTGTCATAAATACAAGGTGTAACTTCTTTTCCTGTCTTATCAATATAACCCCATTTGCCATTTAACATTACGAGTGCCAATCCTTCGGAAAAATTCCAAGTCATCTCATACTTGCAGGGAATTACTATTTTTTTGTCTTTGGTGCAAAGCCCCCATTTATCGCCTTGCCG
>WQTX01000028.1 GCA_009786075.1 Bacteroidota bacterium
TTACGTTTACTATAATTGTTTTTACTACCAATATCTCGGTGCTCTGCACCTTTGCTTTCGATTTGAAAGTTCTAAAATTGATAATTTAACTTTTAGGACAGTCTCTACAAAGGGGGTTTTTGCTTTATCGCACTTTTTTGTTAGGATCATAATTTTTGTTTCTGTATTCGCCTAAATCAAAATCTTCTGGGCACGGAAAGGCTTCGCTGTAGTTATTTCTACCCGTCTTATCTTGACAACAAAAATGACTACAATCAACCACCCATCTAGGAAAATCCGGTTTTCTCTTTTCATCACCAATCAAAAAATATCCAAAATTATTATAATAAGGAGAACTATCCCACATTGCATCACAATGATACCATTTGCCATTTAATTTGACTTGATTCCAAGCATGTTGCACATCCCTGTTAATGCAAATATTTTTCTCGGTGCTACGCAAAACATTATTTTCTATACCTAATTTATCCAATAATTGCGAAAAAACGCTTGCGAAATTTCTACATACACCGCTATTCTCATGCATCATAGGTATTTTGAGGCAATTTTTCTCAGATATATCAAAGTATAAAGAAGGGTGAACTAGAAAAATTGTGCCTGAAGTTTTTTCGTATTCCTTGAGATCGCCTCCCTCCATCAAATGGTCTATTCTAAAAGTGTTAGTAACCCATTGATACGCTTTATATATTTTATCAAAATCTGTTAAATTTGGAGTTTTCAATATATCTTGAGCGACGCTATCTATCATTCGTTGCTCTTTTTCAAAAGCTCTATACACTTTGTCGAGCGTTTCTTGAAAATCAGCAAATTTTAAATAATAAGTTTGCGTTGGGCTTTTATTTCCGCAATCATCAATAACTGCAATCTTCAATGTTCCCTCTGTGGCTTTTCCAAAACTTGCATATGCTTGTTTGAAATACTCTGTTCTCTTAGAATTTATAGTTGGCTCGCTTCCATCAGTTGTGTAATATATGTGACGAGGTCCATCTGTGGTAACAATTTTTAACCATTCATCTGCTAACCCCGTCGCTATGCTAACAAAACGTCCCGGTTCTAAGCTGTTGTATTTGTAAAAATATGATAATACTTGCTGTTCTTTCAAAGTTTTTGGTTCATTTTCATCTTTTTTATATACTGCGAAAATTTCTTTTTTGTCTATCTCATCGTGATATCTAAGCCGTGGTGCCACTTTCATAAGCCCACGCACGCTTTCGTTTTCCATACAAGGCTCGTTTTGCGCAACAATGCTTTGTGTTGTTAATACAGAGATTGCAAATGAGATTAAAAATATTCCCCTACTTGTTAGGCTTTTCAGACTCACCCTGTTTTTTGAAATGGTTTCTGTCTCCATTACATCGTTTGAATTTGTGTTTAGTTGCATAATTTAAAATTTAAGTGATTAATATTTAATTGTTTATAAAAATTCTATTACTTACACAACCACACGAAAAAAGCGTAACCCCATTCGTTAATTGCTTATTTGCTAAATACAGGCTCTGCATACCCTTGCAATCAAATAAGCAACGAATGGCTCACGCTTTCATCACGTGAGCCTCCGCTGTCTTATCCCGCTTGCATTTGAAAGTTTGCAGACTTCGTATTTAACGAGAATAAGAGCTAAAAGCTCAATAAAATGTGCGTATTGCTACGCTGTTATATCATAGGCTTGTTGTTTTAATTGTATTAATTTTTGTTTGTTTTTAATTGTTAAATTAATTCTAAAATCCCATGTTCCGGTGATTTTATGAATATTTCTATTTGATTTTTTGCTGTTATCAAAATTTGTTCTATAAATTTTCTGCTTTGATTTCCTGTGCGTAATACTATAATTTTTGGTGGAAAGCCTTTAAGCACAGATAAATCAATAACTCAATACTGCACGAATATGAATATCCTGCAAAGTTGGGTAATCATCAAGAATTTCCTCGCGCGACATTCCCGAAGCCATCCATTGTAAAATATCGGTTACTGCTATTCGTGTTCCCTTGATACATGGTTTACCAAAGCGTATTTCCGGACTTATTGATATGTACGATGTTAAATTTTCCATGATTTTCAACTTGAATAAAGCAAAGATAATACATTATTTTGAATAATGAAAAAATTACAGTGCTATTTATTTTTGTGCAAACACAAATTTCACTCTTTTTTCCATAAACGCAGCTATCTCTTTTGCCGAGATATTCGATTTCGGTGCTAAATTTCTAAATTCCTCATCGGATTTGAATTGCTCATGATTAAGCAATTTTCCTATCAAATTCTTACTTTTTAGTGCATGACCGGAATATTTTAACGCATTGTTTATGATGCTTATGATTTCTTCCTGCGTCTTATCTTTCAGAATAAAATATAAATCATAATAATCTCTAAAATTACTGCGTCGCAACAGTACTTCCATTTTTAACGAGGCAATTGTGGCAGTATCTAACAGATTGATATTATTCAAAAATGGAACGGTTTTAATAACCGGCTCTCGTTTTTCAGGAGCATAAAATGATAATTTCACATTGTCGTCAATCAAAAATTCCACATGATTATGCTCCAAAATATCCATTGAATTGATTGTGTGATTTTTTGCTTTCAATTCAAGTGAAATATTTTTTACATCGACAGACATTTTTTCATTTTTTTGCTTTTGCCAACGCATAAAATCCAAATCTTCGCTCAACCGGTGGTTGATTTGTAACGATAATGCCGTTCCACCCACTAAATAATATGGCTTAATGCAATCCATTGTGGAAATTGACACTATCGCTTTTTTAGTTTTTTCTACAACTGCCTCATTCATATTTTATTCATTTTATAGCTTTCCATTGCTTTTAAATATTGTAACGGACGTTTTATATCAAAATAAAGCGAGGCAAAACAGAGGTTCATATTGCGCAAATAGTCGCCTTGCGGCACAAGTTCGTCTAACCACACACGTTTGATTTTTCGTTTTGAGAAAATACCGAATAATAAATTAATATCCGGCAAATCAAGTCGCATAAGTACATGCTTAATTAAGTTGTAATCAGAAATTTCCTGACACGAACTTTTATCATACGACCAAAAAGCATGTTCTTTTTGCAGCCGATGTAACAAATGTGATTTGATTTGTGGTTTAGTCATTTGTAGAAGTATCTGTACCACAAAAGTAAGTAATAATTACGTATTATGCAATTATTCGCCTGTTTTTTACAAACTAAAAACAAAAAGTAATTTTCATTGCTAAAAGCAACAACACCGTTTCGAAAATTTGGTAAACAAGTTGGCGAGTAAACAAATTGACAAGAGAAGATGTTTGGAAAACGAAAAATTGTTCATTGTTCATTGTTCATTGTTCATTAATTTATATTTTTGTGCAAATTTTAAATATTATGACAGAAACAAACGATACGCTCAATGATGATAAAAAATCGTTGAATTTTTTGGAGCAAATAATTGAGGAAGATTTACAAACAAATCCCACCGTTCTTACCCGTTTTCCGCCGGAGCCAAACGGCTACATTCATATTGGACACGCAAAATCAATCTGTTTGAATTTTGGTTTGGCGAAAAAATATAATGGCGAATGTAATCTTCGTTTCGATGATACTAATCCTACGAAAGAAGACATTGAATACGTAGATTCGATAAAAGAAGATGTGCAATGGCTTGGTTTTCAGTGGGCACGAGAATTATATGCTTCGGATTATTTTGAGCAATTGTACGAATGGGCGCAACTTTTGATTCGCAAAGGTGTAGCCTACGTGTGCCATGAAACTGCCGAAGAAGTTTCGGAAAACCGTGGAACGCCAACCGTTCCGGGTAAAGAAAGTCCGTACAGAAATCGTCCGGTTGAGGAAAGTTTGGATTTATTTGCCCGTATGCGTGCCGGCGAATTTAAAGAAGGCGAGTGTATGTTGCGTGCCAAAATTGATATGGCATCGCCAAATATGCACATGCGCGACCCTGTTATGTACCGCATTCGTTACGCGCACCACCACCGCACGGGCAACGATTGGTGCATTTACCCAATGTACGATTTTGCGCATGGCGAAAGTGATTTTATTGAGGGAATTACCCATTCGATTTGTACGCTGGAATTTGAAGTGCACCGTCCGTTGTACGAATGGTTTTTAGACCAAATTGCCGAACCCGGTCAACTTAGACCCAAACAGCGGGAATTTGCCCGCCTCAATATAAATTATACGGTAATGAGCAAACGCAAACTGTTGCAACTTGTTGAAGAAAAACACGTTAGCGGTTGGGACGACCCTCGCATGCCAACCGTGTGCGGATTGCGCCGCCGCGGTTACACGCCCGAATCAATCCGTAATTTTGCACAAAAAGTAGGCGTTTCAAAGCGTGAAAATATTATTGACGTTGCCCTGCTCGAACACTGCGTGCGCGAAGATTTGAACAAAACAAGCCCGCGAATTATGGCGGTGTTAGACCCTTTGAAAGTGGTAATTACCAATTACCCCGAAGGAAAAACCGAAACGTTACACGGAAAATCTAATCCCGAAGACGAAAACAGCGGCACTCGTGAAATTCCATTCGGACGTGAAATTTTTATAGAACGCAGTGATTTTATGGAAGATGCGCCGAAAAAATTCTTCCGTTTGACCGTTGGCGGCGAGGTGCGTTTGAAATATGCCTACATAATTCGTTGCAACGAAGTTGTGAAAAATGCCGAAGGCGAAATTGTGGAATTACACTGTACGTATGATGAAGATTCAAAAAGTGGTAGCGGCACAGAAGCTTCGCAACGCAAAGTGAAAGGTACGCTGCATTGGGTGCCTGCGCACGAAAATGTTTCTGCCGAATTGCGTCTTTACGACCGTTTATTCAACGTAGAAGACCCATTAGATGTGCCCGAAGGACATGACTTTTTGGAACATATTAATCCCGATTCGTTGAATTACGCAACGGCAATTATTGAGCCTGCTATTGCCGGTGTACAAGCCGGTTATCGTTGTCAATTTGAACGCACCGGTTATTTCTGTGTTGATAAGGATTCTACTGCTGAAAGGTTGATTTTTAATAGGACTGTGAGCTTGAAGGATAATAGTAAATTATAAGTATTAATTATAAATTTATAGTATATTAAAATATTTTCTCACTATTTTATATTGCATACAAAAAAAAGACTATCTTTGCGCAACTCACTATTATTATTAATATCTAAAATGAATTTATTATGAAAAAATTAATTAGTATTTCTACAATTGCTTTAGCAGCAATTTTGATGTTTGGCTCTTGTAAAAAAGACAAAACGAAACCAGATGTGTACGTATCGGAAACACAAAGTAAGGAAGTGTTGCAAAATGCAGCAGTGAACTATGTACAAGAATTGCAGTCTATACAAACCGGCGATTTCTACACTGCGACAATGAATTTGTACGGCTTAATGGCGCAATCGGGTATGTTCGGCGGCGATTACGACGACCCATACTTATACTCAATGAATTTCAAAAGCGGAAATGTTCTGAAAGATGAAATTTTTGGCGAAGATGCAGGCGTTTACACTTGGAACAAAGCAAAGGGCGACTTTGATTTTGTGGCAGGAAACGGACTTAAATTTCTTTTTCCATACTCCGACGCAAGCTCTGGCAACGATTGTGAACTTGTGGTAAGCTATGCAAGCAGCAACCAACTACTTCCGGTGAACAACATAAATTCTACAATGAAAGTAAAAGGAAAACAAGTGTTCAAATGCACAGCTACGGCTAAATATGGTGCCGACGGCAAACCTGAATTAACCACAACATCGGTTGAAATAGAGGATTTGAAATATACGCTTGAGCAAACTGCGAACAACAGCAAAGTTGGTTTCAAATCTTCTTGGAAAAAAGGGAACAAAATACTTTCGGCAACAGAAATTTCAGTAACCGGAAAATTCAGTGAAGCAGAACTTGATGCAATAATGGAAACTTTAATGGGAATTGAAGACGAAGAGCTAATGGCTATGGCTTTTCTTCAATCGGGCGTATTCGACAAAATATCGTTTTCGTATCAAATAATGAATGTAAAATCGTCGGTAGATGTTGATGTAACTTCTATGGCAAAACAAATGGGTGAATTGCCTATGCCGCCAAGCGACGAGGCAAAGTTTAATGTGGTAAACAAAAATGTAAATACCAAAGTTGTAAATACCGATAACAATAATATTCTTGCAAAAATCATTTTTGATTATGATAAAGGAATGTTACTTTCATTCGGTGATGATAAAAGCGCAGTAGCTGCCGAAACATATTTTACAAGTGGAGGTTTTGAGGAATTACAAGATCTTATTATGGGTATAGTTGGCGGTTTTATGCAACCCGATATGGCATCAATGTATTAAATAAAACTATAAAGGAAATTGTAAAAAGGGGTGTCGCAATATGTGCGATAGCCCTTTTTTAATGAAAAATAAGTGTCTGTTTAAATATTACGGTGCTCTGCACCAAATAGACACATTAATTTTATTTCTACAAATATTTAAGTGCTCTGCACTTTGTGTTTTAAGAGGTGCAGAGCACCAATAATATTTGTAGTTAAAACGATTAACACAACCAAAAAGGTGCAGAGCGCCGTAAGATTTAATAAGAGTGCGTAAATTATTATTGTGCATAATGTATGTTTGTTGCATGGTTCAATTGAGCCGTGCGCAAGAATTTATATCGGGCAAAGTACTCGATGCACGCACGCACGAAGCAATAGAAAATGCCACAGTTATACTTGCCGAATTGCAACTTTCTACGCAAACCAACGCACAAGGCGAGTTTCGATTTTCGATACCGGCAGGTACTTATGCGCTCTATATTTATCACACAGGGTTTAAAGATTATTCGGCGCAAAAAAATTTCGCAGCCAATGCGGAACAAACATTTTTTTTGGAACGCGACGAAACTATTTTAGAAAGTGTAGTGGTGGCAGCACCGAAAAAAAACGACAATGTTTCGTCACTGCAATTCGGCACTACCGAAATAACGCCGGAATTGATGCGCAAACTGCCCACACTTATGGGCGAAACCGATGTGCTGCGTTCGCTTTCGATTATGGGCGGAGTGCAACAAACCGATGGGTTGCAAGGAATTGCCGTGCAAGGCGGCAGCGCCGAACAAAATTTGGTAATTTTCGATGGCGCTCCCCTGTTCAACCCCTCGCACGTGTTGGGTTTTTTCTCTGTTTTCCCTTCGGAAATAGTTTCTACGGCGCAGTTGTACAAATCGGGCATTCCGGCACAATATGGCAGCCGGCTTTCTTCGGTGCTCGAAGTCAATTCCCGTTCGGCGTTAGACGATAGTTTGTCGGCACAGCTATCGCTTGGCGTGCTTGCTTCGAGTGCGCATGTGTCGGTACCGCTTACTCAAAAATCGGCAATTTCATTTGCGGGGCGGTATTCGTATTTGAATTTTATTGTAATGCCGCTGGTACAAAAACTTTTATTCAAAAATTTCGACAAAACACTGTTTCATTTCAACGATATGGCTATTCGCTACGATTATGCCGTAAATCCTCAAAATACTGTAACAATTTCGGCATACCGGGGCAATGACGTGTTCGAAATGAGCAGGTCGGAAAGTTATTTTATCAACAATTCCAAGTGGGGAAATGCGGCAGCGAGCGCAACGTGGAAACAGAAGAAAAACAACCGCTTACAGACTGTTCAGTTCACATATTCGCAGTATAATTTTCACTATGAGGCATTGCAGGAATTATTCGATTTATCAATCGAGACCGGCGTGCGCCAAACATCGGCTTTGTGGCAGCAGCGCTATTCGTTTAGCCAAAGCCGGTTTACGTATGGAGCGCAGGCTGCGTGGCACGGGTTCAATACGGGCACAATACAAGTTACAATAGATTCGATGCTTACCAAACGTGAGCCGCCACTTATGAATAATGTGCAAGCGGCTTTGTTTGCGGAATATTTACACACATGGTCGTCGGGATTGCAAATGCAAATAGCGCTGCGCTTGATTCCTTACGCACACTTGGGTCCGTACACTTCGTACCGCTACGGCAGCAATAATGAAATTCTTGATTCTATCGTATATTCCAATCGTGAAATTGTGTATTCCCGATTGTTGTTGGAGCCTCGTGTGCAACTGCGCTATTTGTTAAATTCATCAACATCGCTCAAATTGGCACTGATGCACACCACGCAAAACCTGCATTTGCTTTCCATGTTTTCGGCTGCATTGCCTGCCGATATTTGGGTTCCGGCAACTGCGGCTGCTCCTGTGGAAACTGCAAATATTGCGCATTTTGGCGTTTTCAAAAATTTCATGAACAATCATTTTGAATCGTCTGTTGCAGTTTTTGCAAAACAAATGAACAATCAAATTGAGTTTGCCGAAGATTTTATGGCAATTACGCAAAATGCTGAAAATGTGCGTTATAATGTGGGTAAAGGTTTTGCTTCGGGTATAGAGTTTTCATTGAAAAAAAATGAAGGACGATTAACCGGAGGCGTAAACTATTCATTTTCACGCACATTGCGAAAATTTACAGAAATCAACAATAATTTTTGGTATCCGGCAGCACACGACAAACCGCATGATGTTTCGCTGTATGCAATGTATGAGTTAACCAAAAAATTATCGCTTTCGGCAGTGTGGGTATTTAGCAGCGGCAGAGTGTATTCCGAACCGGTTTCGCGTTATTTTGTGGAAAAAAATATTGTGAATGAATACGGTGCGGTAAACAATAAACGAATGCCTGCGTACCACCGGTTGGACGTTTCCATGGAATATGAATGGTTGCAACGCAAGCATTTTGATTTGTCGCTGCATGTTTCGGTTTACAATGCCTACAACCGTAAAAACCCTTATTTTTTATATTACACAACCGATGCCGATTTAAAGCGATTTTCAATTCAAATGAACAAAGAAATAGTACAAACGTTTCCAATTTTACCGTCATGCACATTGCGAATGAACATATATTAAAAAACTTTAAAAAGAACGCAAATGACGCAAAATGCGCAAATTTACGCAAAAAAAAATGCGGTGCGATTTTGCAATGTGTTGATTTTAAATCAAATAACTTTGTGTTAATTTGCGTTTTTTTGCGTCATTTGCGTTCTAAATTATTTGTGAGTATACTCGCAAGTCTTGCCTTTGCCGCCTGCTCCGACGATTTCAGCAATTACGACAACCGCAGCAACAAAGTGGTGGTTAACGGCGCAATTGAAGTAGGCGAACAGGCACAACTTTCGCTTACCATGACTATGGACATACATCAAAAAATAGATTCTTCGCAGTATTTGAATATTGTAAACACGCTTGCCGACGTGAAAATTTCGGACGGCGAACGGGAAGAATATATGGTTTTGCGCCGCAATAACAATCGTTTCCCGCCTCATTATTACGAATCGCAAACAATACGGGGCGAAGCCGGAAAAACATATTTTTTGGAAATTCGCTACCGAGGCGATACTCTTCGTGCACAAACAACGATTCCTGCCGAAAAACCGGACATTACCGATATTTGGTCGCAAGAAACCGATAACGATACGCTACGCACCATTTATTTTCGCCATTGTGCCGGTAATCAAATACAATATTGCAGGAATTTTTACAAAACTACTGCCGACTACGATTTTGTGGCGGCAACAAGTGCCTCGTATTCAACGCAACAGTTCACAAATGCCTGTAATTCAATTGCTTTGTATCAAAAGAAAATGACTTCGTTTCTCTATAACCAACCCAATAGTTTTGCCATAGGCGACACATTGGTATTGAAAATTTCGGCAATGTCGCTCCAAGCATTTGAATTTTGGACGGTGTACGAACAAGAAATGCTCAATTCCGGAAATCCGTTTTTGTCGAACGCACGCAATATTCCTTCAAATATTCAAGGAGGTTTGGGTATTTGGTGCGGGTATAATTCGTTTGTACGGCGGATTATAGTGGAATAACAACAATGGGATTAATCCCCTTGTTTGCAAAATAAAGGAAACTTCTAAAAATACGTGATTTTGATGTACGATGTGGCTTCGAGAGCCTCAGCCACCGGTAACCCCGCAATTTCCGGTCTTTTCCGGTGGCTGAGGTTCTCGAAGCCACATTGCGCAAAAAAGAATTGTATATTTTTAGAAATGTCCTGAATGAATAATATTCAACATTCGCATAGTAGCCTTTATAGCAGCAGCCGTTTGGTCGGAATCTAAGCCGCGTGTTTTGAATGTTTTTTCGGCAGTTTGCCATGTAATGATTGTTTCCACAAGGGCATCGGTTTTGCCGCCGGGGGGAATTGTTACGATATAATCCAAAAGTTTAGGAATTTCAATGCTACGATGTGCGTAAATTTTGTGCAAAGCGTTCATTACCGCATCATATTGACCGTCGCCGGGGGCGGTTTCTTCGTATAGTTCGCCTTCTATGTTGAGTTTTATAGTTGCCACCGGTTTTAATCCTTTGGCGTGGCACAAGTAATAATTTTCAATGTTTACTTTGGTGTCAATTTCGGTTGTGCCGAGTACTTCGCGCACAATATATGGCAGGTCTTCGGTTGTCAAACTTTCTTTGCGGTCGCCCAATTCTACTACTTTTTGAGTAACGAGTTTCATAGTTTCCGGGTCGAGTTCAAGCCCAAGTTTTTCGAGGTTTTTTTCGATATTTGCTTTTCCCGAAGTTTTGCCAAGCGAATATGAACGCTCTCTGCCAAATCTTTCGGGCATTAAGTTGTTGTGATACAAATCGCCTTTTTTATCGCCATCAGCGTGTACTCCGGCAGTTTGTGTAAACACATTTTCGCCAATAATCGGTTTGTTATATGCTATGCGAATGCCCGAAATTGTTTCTACAAGTTTGCTCATGTCGTACAAATGAATTTCCTGTACGCCGGTTTCAAACCCATAATGGTCGTGAATGCAGGGCACAATGCTCGAAAGCGAGCAATTTCCGGTGCGTTCGCCCAAACCATTGACCGACGTGTGCACACCGTGAAATCCGGCATTGACGGCTGCCATTGAATTTGCCACCGCAAGGTCGTAATCATTGTGTGCATGAAAATCGAAATGTAAGTCGGGGAATTTTTCGCATATTGATTTACAAAAACGGTAGGTTTCTTTGGGGTATAAAATTCCCAACGTATCGGGCAGCATAAATCGTTGAATTGGCAATTTGCTCAATTTTTCTATCATAAAAAACACATAATCAGGCGATTGGCGCATTCCGTTCGACCAATCTTCGAGATATACATTTACCGAAATTCCCAACGAATTAGCGTGTTCCACAGTTTTGGTAATATCGGCAACATGCTGTTCGGGCGTTTTGCGCAGTTGACCTTGCAATTGTTTGAGCGAACCTTTTGTTAGCAAATTCAAGCAAATTCCGCCCACCGATTGAATCCATTCAATTGATTGAAAATTATCGACAAAACCAAGAATTTCGATTTTATTGTGATAACCGGTATTTTTTGCCCAATCAATAATTTTTGCCGCAGCCTCGTGTTCGCCTTTCGACACTCGTGCCGAAGCAATTTCTATGCGGCTCACTTTTACATCGGTCAAAAGTCGTTTGGCAATGGTTAATTTTTCTTTTGTGTTGAACGACACGCCGTTGGTTTGTTCGCCGTCGCGGAGCGTGGTGTCCATTATTTCTATTGTTCGCATATAGTTATGTTTTCCTTTTTTTCGGTTACTGAGCTTGTCGAAGTATTGCGCTGTTACATTTTTTGCAAATATATTGTAAATATTGTTTACAGCTGGAAAAAGTAACAAAAAAACGGCAAAATTCAAAAATGAATTTTGCCGTTTTGGGGGTAGAGACGTAGCGCGCTACGTCTCTACGGTGCGTATCCGAATATTCGATTATTTTTTCACAACCTTCACACGTTGTCCATTTATGTGTACAAAATATACGCCGTTGGGTAAATGTGATATGTCGATTGTTAATCCGTTGCCATGCAGAGACGTGGCGCGCCGCGTCTTTACCAAACGACCGGTGTTATCGTAAATTTCAACGGTTTGTGGTAGAGACGCAATGCATTGCGTCTCTACGCCGGAAATCGTCAATTGTCCGTTCGTTGGGTTGGGGTAAACCGTTAATTGCGATTGTTCTAATGTTGGCGCAGCTGTGCCGGTATCTTTGGTTTTAAACGTTCCCGTTTTGGTTTCAATTACCGCATTGTTTTTACCCATAATTTCCATTGTATAATAATAGGTAGTGTTTGCGGTAAGATTGGTCAGGCGCACGCCAAACACTTCGTCGGCTTTGAGTGTATTCGGCGCAAAGACAAGACTTACAAGTCTGCCGCCGGCATCAAATTCGAGTGAACACACAAGCGCTCCTTCGCTATCTTTGATAACCAATTTGTAACCGGTAGCATCTTTTATAGCATTCCATGCAACACGTGCGCTTTCTTCTCCGGCAACTATGGCTATTCCTTTGTCTTTGGGAATTACTATACCGGAAATATCGGTTTTGCTTTCCCGGAACACAGCTATTAAATTTCTGTTTTTTGATACTGTGAACGAGTGCATACCACCAAGCGAAATCACCTCACCGTCCTCAATCCAATTTACAAACGTATAACCCGAATTTGCAAAAGCAGAAATTTGCACCCTATCGCCGGTAGAATATGTTCCGCCGCCAAAAAGGTCGCCTGCTCCGGCAGGAATTGATGTTACTTTTATTTGAAAACTCATTTTTTCAAACACACAGGTCAAATTTCGTTTGCCGGTTACGGTAAAGGTGTAATTAGCTTCGGTAGAAACCGTTACGCCATTTTCTTGCCAAGCCGTAAAAGAATAACCCGAAGCCGCTACGGCTTTTACCGTTGCAGTTTTGTTTACGGTAAATGCGCCGCCGCCGCTTACCGTTCCGCCGGTGCTTGCGGCTACTGCTACTGTTATGGAATATTCGCAACTTGCATCGTCTTTGGTGGCGAGCTGGTTATAATTAAGTGCGGTATTATCGGTGCAGCCTATTATTGGGAACACACAACTTCCGTCGTCTTGGGTTGCAAGCGGGTCGTAGTTTGTGGCTTCGGAATTGGTGCAGCCGGGTACGGGGAAACAACTTGCATCGGTTTTTACGGTCATAGTTACCGGACTCATTGGACTTAAACAGCCTTCGAAGCTATCTTGCACCCAGTAGGTAACACTTGGCGGGATTGCATCGGCTTTCGGTGGTTGGAATGTTAATCCGGCACCTATTGGTGCTTCGTTTGGTGTATATGGGGGCACTTGCAACCCTGCTGTTCTATACCATTTTGCATTAAGCGACGAAGTGCGAATGAAAGGAGTTGATGTTGCATTTACGCACATTTCCACATCAAAAGTTGTTGGCGCCGGTAGCGGCACCGTTACTTTGTAACTGGTTACTGCAAACGGACTTGTACAACCTTCTACTTCTTGTGTGGCATAATAGTTCAAGGTTATATTTCTATCGGTGGTTATTTGTAATTGGTTATCGAATTGTGGCAATTGCGTTGCCGAATTTGCCGATGAATACCACCTAATTCTTGCCGTTGGGTCTATTGCCGTCACTAACGGTTGTAGTGTTGCATTAATGGCGGGGTCATTATCATACGAGCAAATTTGACTTTTCGATATTGTAAGCACCGGAGGTCTCGGTAATTCTTTTATTCTGTACGCTACGGTTGCTTTTTCACTTTCGCAACCGTCAACGGTTTGGGTGGCTTGGTAGAGATAAATGTGCGGCGGTACATAGTTCGGAGCTGTTTCAACCGGTATAAAGCTATGGGTTGGTGTTGCAGTTTGAAGCACACCGTTTCTATACCAATTTGCATTTACATTGGCTTTCAAAGCTAGTTTGATTACATCGCCGTAGCAACTTTCGCTTCCGGTAAGTGTTGGTGATATTGGTTGCGGTTTTATTCTCAATGTAGTAGTAGATGCTCTGCTCACACAAGAAATCACATCGCTTGCATTACCAAGATTTTTAAAATTAATACGTTGCGTAGCGTAAATTTGATAGGTGCCGGGTCCATCTATTTTTCCGTCGAATTTCGACCTAAAAGGATTACCTGTTCCGTCTGCATACGCCTCAAATCCTTCACTTCGGTATGGCGCAGCATAATACCATTCAACTAACGAACCCTGCGTTGTGCCCATTGCCGTAAATACCGGTGTGGGTTCATATTCACAAATATTTGCCGGTGGGTTTATTGCAATATCTGGCGCATCACGTATGTAAATTGTTACTGCTGTACGTGGACTTTCGCAGGCTGCAGGCTGTGCGCCCGAGTTAAATTCACTCACATAGTAGGTTACAGCACCATTTGTTGGTTTGTTTGAAATTGTTGGTGTCCATATTCCCGAACCGTTTGCTTCACCAATGAGCATTCCACCTGTTGGACTGCCATAGAAACGATACACCGGAATAGTACTTGGACGCTCACTCCACGTTCCGGGCACTACCTTTAATTCAGGGTCGGCATAGTAGCTTCAAATTATACGGTCGGTTACGATTGGTGCAGGTACAGGGCAATCTTGTGCACTCACACTCACTGCGGCAATAAAAAATGCCATTACTAATACGGTTATTGTTTTAGCTCCGCTGAGCTCGTACTTTGTACTTCGGTTCATTTGTTTAAATTTTTAATTGGGTTATTATTTTGTTTATTTTATTTTTTGTCTGTGATTTTCACTTTTTTCGTCATTCCTGCGAAGGCAGGAATCTCCCGACAAGAGCGTTTTTGAGGAGATTAACTCCGTTGAGGGCTTTGCCGTTCCTGCTTTCGCAGGAATGACGGGTAAGATGCGGTTCAAACGAAAAAAACCGCACAGAAAGTTCAACTTTCAATACGGTATATAGTTTGTTTACTGTCAGAATTTTCGTAACTTATTGATAATAAGCCATTTACCCCCCCCCGCAAATAGCGTCCAAAACGCTTATTTTCAAAGAGTTAGGGTTGTGATTTTTTGTGTGTGAGTTGTGTTTCATTTTTTTTATTTCTGCAAATATACGACTTTAATTTATTTTTGCGCCACCAAATTAGGCAAATACTCAAAAAACATATTCATAAACGTAGGCGCAGCTTCGAGTGCAAGCGTGTTTGCCGAATTTTGCAGGAACACAATACCTATTTGTTGGTCGGGGCAAAATGCTATTTCGGCACGGTAGCCTTCAACGAAACCGCCGTGATACATAATTGTACTTCCGTGTGAAGTAAAAATTCGCCAGCCCATACCGTATGCTCTGTCGCTCAAATTACCCCATATTTGATTGGTAACGTTTTTAAGAGGCATTTTTACCCGTGGCGTTGCAATATCTTTCAACACTTCGGGCGAAAATACGGCAGGCGCAAATCCCAACAATGCTTGTAAATATTTGCTCATATCGGTAATGCTTGCATTAATTCCGGCTGCAGGCGCAGTTTGATAATAGCGATTATTGAGTTTTACAACCGCAGTGCCTTTTGCTCCAGAACCTTTATGCGGACAGGCAAAATTTCCCGACGATTTAAACCCCTCGAACGTAACGCTTGCGTTGTCCATACCGAGCGGCTCAAACACAAAATCGTGCATCAATTCGGCGTAGCTTTTTTGTAACTGTTTGCGGGAAATGGTGTCAATCAAACTGAACATCACGTTTTGGTAGGCAAACGTTGTTCCCGGGTTGCACTGTACATTTGCCTGCGCCAATTGTTGATAAATTGTGTTGAACGATGCACCCGTTTCCACATGTTTATCAAAGGAATACGACGTTAAACCTGTGGTGTGCGAAAGCGTGTTGCGCAGCGTAACGGTGTTGGTATTGAGTTGCCGTTGCAATTTCAAATCGGGCAAATAAGCAACGCAGGGTGTATCTAAATTGAGCAATTGTTTTTTGTGCAAAATCGCTCCAAGCACTCCCGTAAATCCTTTCGACACCGATGCCAAACGAAATACGGTATTGACATCGACCGAATCTTTTGTGTTGATTTTTTTCACGCCATAGCCTTTTAAATGAACCACTTGCCCTTTGTATACAATGGCAAGCGCACCACCCACCGAACCACATTCCTGGAAACGTTTAAGGTAAAATTCTTCATAATCGTTCAAAAACTCCTGTATTTCGGGACGAAAATCGGTTGTAACCTGTACAATATTATTATGCGTGGTAATTTCAATATCGTTATTGGTGCCGGCATACAAGGTGTAACCCAAGTAGCCCAGCGTCATAAAAGTAAGTATTGAAAGTATATGGCGAATTTTCATAGTAAAAAGCCCCCTCCCAACCTCCCCCTCAAGGGGAGGAGAAGGAAAGCGTTGTATTTAAATTGTTAGTTATCTCATTATTTATTCAAGTTTTATCAATTGCTTCAGAAAGTCCCCCTTGAGGGGGATTTAGGGGGCTGTTAATTCAAATTATGCGCCTGAAACGCATACACCGGAATCTGCCCAAGCGCATCGGCAAAGGTATCGACAAACATTTGTAATTTCTTTTTGGCAAATAAACCGGCAACTTTGGGAATTTCGGCGTGCATGGTTATGCGAATGCGAGTATCGTAAGCGGCAACCTGTTTCAATTGAATCCAAATAAAAAAATCACGAGTTGCCTCTACACCCAATTTTATGAGTTTATGCGGCTCTTGTTCCAAAATAGAAAACGTAGCATACATGCCTTTCATTGCTTCAACGCTTATGGAATGTTCCGAAAACGTTACTTTATCACGGTATTCGGGCGGAAAAAGCATGGCAAGATTACGAAAATCGGACACAAAATTGTACAATTGTTCGTCTTGACAGGTGTTCTTGGTTATTTTGCTTTCTACTTGTATCATACGTTCTTCTTTTACGTCATTCCTGCGTAGGCAGGAATCCCCCGTCAATTGATAAGAGATTCCTGCCTGCGCAGGAATGACGGTTAGGTGTTAAAATTCTGCTGATTTCGGGTAACGAGGAAACGGTATCACATCACGAATATTGGTCATGCCGGTAACGAACAGCATCAACCGCTCGAAACCTAAGCCAAACCCTGCATGAGGGACGGTTCCAAAACGGCGGGTGTCTAAATACCACCACATTTCTTTCATTGGTATTCCCACTTCTTCTATGCGGTTTTTGAGTTTTTCATAATCGGCTTCACGTTCCGAACCGCCAATAATTTCGCCGATTTGCGGAAACAATACGTCCATGGCAGCTACGGTTTTGCCATCGGGATTTTGCTTCATGTAAAATGCCTTGATTTCTTTGGGGTAGCCGGTTAAAATTACCGGTTTTTTAAAATGTTTTTCCACCAAATAACGTTCGTGTTCGCTTTGTAAATCGGTTCCAAAGCCTTTTACTTCGTATTTGAATTGACCTTTTTGAGCAGGTTTCGATTTTTGCAAAATTTCAATTGCTTCGGTGTAAGTCAAACGTTCAAAATCGCTTGCAAGCACAAATTGCAATTTTTCAAGCAAAGGCATTGAACGCTCGCTTTCGGGTTTTGATTTTTCTTCTTGCAAAAGTCGTTCTTGCAAAAACTCTAAATCTTCACGACAATGGTCGAGCGCATACTGAATTAAATATTTCAAAAATTCTTCTGCCAAATCCATATTATCGTGTATATCGTTGAAAGCAACTTCGGGCTCAATCATCCAAAATTCAGCCAAATGGCGCGATGTATTGGAATTTTCGGCACGGAAGGTTGGTCCAAACGTGTACACTTTCGACATTGCCATACACGCTAATTCTACTTCCAATTGTCCCGAAACGGTCAAGTTTGTTTCTTTACCGAAAAAATCCTGCGAATAATCTATTTTTCCGTCTTCGGCAAGAGGCGGATTTTTGGGGTCAAGCGTTGAAACATGGAACATTTGCCCTGCACCCTCGCAATCGGAACCGGTAACAATCGGCGTGTGAATATTGTAAAAGCCGCGTTCGGTAAAAAACGTGTGAATGGCATAAATCATGGCATGGCGCACACGAGTGATTGCGCCGAACGTATTGGAACGGAAACGTAAATGCCCAATTTCACGCAAAAACTCCAATGAATGTTTTTTTGGTTGCAACGGATATTCATCGGCATCTGCCAAACCAAGTACTTCAAAGGTTTCGGCTTGTACCTCAACCGTTTGTCCTTTGCCTTCTGATTGTACCAATTTTCCGCAAATGCTCATAGAGCACCCTACGGTAATTTTTTTCAATTCTTCGGCATTATGTTTTTCTCTATCAAATACTATTTGCAGGTTTTGCAAACTCGAACCGTCGTTAAGCGCAACAAAAAGTACAAAATTATTGCCTCGGAAATTACGCACCCAGCCTTTTACAACTATATCACTATCAACACCTTGCGCAGCAAGAGCCTGTTTAATTTCTGTTCTACGTGTCATTTTTTAAAATTTTGGAAACGCAAATATACAAATCAATTAACAATTAGCAATTAACAATTAGCAATTAATTTAGTGAACGAGTTAACAAGTGGACAAGTTAACAAGGAAACGAGTTGACGAAGCACATTAAAAAAACCTGTTACGTTTTAAAAACGTAACAGGTTTTTGGTTTCCCTCTCCCCCTCTTGTGGAGGGGGTTGGGGGGAGGCTTTTTATTGTTTCACAACCTTCACTCTTTGTCCATTTACCTGCACAAAATATACGCCATTGGGCAAATGTGAAATGTCGATTGTGTTATTATTCGGAGTGCAAACAAATGTGCCAACCACAGCACCGACAGAATTAAAAACCGCAACGATACTATTTTCAGTTGCTGAGCCTATGGTCAGTGAGCCTGTCGAAGCATTAATTGTCAATTGCCCTTTCGTAGGATTTGGGTACACCATAAGATTTTGCTTTTCTATTGTTGGCGCGGCAGTAGTGGTTTTAGTGGTAAACGTTCCTGCTTTTGTATCAAGCACTTCATTGTTTTCGCCCAATACTTTCAAATTATAATTGTACGATGTGTTTGCCGAAAGGTTTGTTACGCATATACCAAGCATAGAGTCTTGTGATTTAAGTCCCGAACCAAAATTAAGACCGGTAAGTCTGCCGAATGCGTCAAATTCGAGTGTGCAAATGAGTTCATTGTTGCTGTCTTTAATAATCAAAATGTAACCAGCTGCATTTTCCACGGCAGCCCACACAACTTGCGCACTCACACTATCGGGAATTATTGCAATTCCGTTCTGCATTTTTATGTTCGAAGTATCTGTTGCTTGGAACGTGGCAACCAAATTACGGCTTTGCCATACATGGAATAAATACCGTGCATTGTACGAAACTATTTCCCCATTCTCTTTCCAATTTACAAATTTATAGCCAAAATATGCCATGGCATTAACCTCTGCAATTTCGCCCTCTAAATATGTGCCGCCGCCACGTACTATTCCTGCATTGGCAGAACTTGCGCTTACTGTTATTTTCGGATTTACTTTTTCAAACACAGCGGTTAAATTTCTATCGCCGTTTGCTGTAAATGTATAAACTATATCGGTAGAAATTGTTGCGCCATTTTCCTGCCAACCTCTAAATTCGGAATTGGAATTTGCAATAGCTTTTAGAACAACACTATCGCCTGTTTTATATCTGCCGTTGCCGCTTATTGTGCCATTTCCGGTACCGGTTTTTGTTACTCTTACCATATTGTAATCGCCCAAATCGCCTGCGCCCATTGTAATATTTCTGATAATGAATGTTGCGGTTTCTGTTATACCTGTTCCATCGGGGAAAATAGAGATTGCCACACCACAAAGTCTTTCAACAGCTAATTCTCTACCGGGAACAGTTCCTTCAGAAGGGTAAGAAGACTCACCAAACCATGCAGGCGTATATCTATCATACAGAAGTAATTTTCCATTATCATAACTAATGTCTGCCGGTATTGGTGTTGTAAGGTCATAATCTTCTGCTTGAGGGTCCCAAGCCAAAATTGCAGTTTTCCATTCACTCGTGGTGAGCAAATTTCCAATCACGCGCGATACTCCTTCGGTTTCATTTGCATTTGCTCGGCGGCCTAAAGCATCAACAAGGTCAAATTGAACAGCCACTGCCGCTTGCGATGCGGTAAGTTTGTAATCAAATGTTATATACGCATTTTTAGGATTTGAAAAATCAACAGTAGTTCCTCGCATTATCATAGGGTTTTCGGTAAATACTTGTTTCTCCGAAGTTGCATCTATGTAAGAATAGAATTTATCGGGCAAAACATTCTCGTCTTGCGTTTCCCACATTTGAAAATTAAGTACAATAAAAGACCAATTTGGGTTTTTATCGAAATGTTTTGAGCCATCATACTTCATTACAAGTTCCTTGCCGTCTGCACTCCATGCTGTGCCTGCATACAAGTCGCCTTGCCAAGTGTCGTAGTTCATTATCATCCCCTCTGTGTCTCGTGTAAGTTCCAATGCTTCCACAACGATAGAAGAATCAATAACCGCCCAACCTTCTCGTTCGGTTAAATTAGGAGTTTGTGCCGTAGCACCAAAGCCAAATAATAATCCGGCTGCAATTGTTAGTACTTTCTTTTTCATAATGGTATAAGTTTAATTGTTTACATATTATATATAAGATGAATTAGGCTATCAAAACGTTGCATGAAAAAATATTTTTTTTCAATTTTACAAAGATACAATACAATTATAATAAATGCAATACTTTTTGTATTTTCTTATCTATTTATTTTTCTGCTACTATTGTACACTCCACACCAAACAAAAATTTTGATGGTGCAGGTAGCTCAATTTCTGTGCAAATTGAAGATTTTCATTTTTCACTTCTGCAAAAATTGAACCTCTTTCAAGGTCGCCGTCAATTGAATGTACGTGAAAATTCTTACGAAAATCGGCGCCGGCATTGCTCAATTTAAACAATGCTTCTTTGGCGCACCACACAAGCGTTTGCTGTTCTAAGGTTGTAAATTTTTGCAGTTCGGCATTGGTCATAAATCGCGGTGCAAGTTGCGTGATTTTTGTGCGATATTCTTCAATATCAATACCCACTTGTGCTCCGGCACTCATAATAATAGCACAATAATTATTTGAATGACTGATACTTATGTTGTAATTCTGCAAATACGGTTTCCCTTCGGCAGTGTACTGAATATGTTCGTAGCGATTACCCAACATACCATATAATATAGTACGAGCAGCTGCAAATTCCTGTCGGCGTTTGCCCTTAAAAGTTTGAAAACGGATTTTTTCGTCATTGTTTAAAATATCTTCCACTTGCGAAAAATCAATATCAGCAAATGGGCATACTGCAAGACGGTAAGTGTCTGTTTTATAATTTATTATTGTTGTTTGTGTTTCCATAGAAAACAGTTTTTTAAGTTTGTAGCCCGAAGGGCTTGATTTTCATAACCGCAGGTAAGCGTAGCGCGACCTGCGGCAATATGGCAATTCGCTATACCTGCCTGAAAGGCAGAATTTTTCTTCTGTTGTTCTGCCTTTCAGGCAGAGTTTTACTTGTCTTTTATCCGTAGGTCGCGCTACGCTTACCTACGGTTATGAAAATTTGGCTTTTCAAGCCTTTTAGCTCGTAATGTATTCCGTTATTCAGTCATTATTTTTCCGGCACATTTCTCAAAATCTCACACACAGCATAAAAAAACCGTTCCACCGAAGCAATTTCCACTTCTTCGTCGGGCGAATGGGGGTTATTTATATTTGGACCTATTGACACAAATTCCATTGCAGGGAATTTTTCGCCTAAAATTCCACATTCCAAACCGGCGTGTACAACGCTGAGTTTGGGCGTTGCGTTGTAAACCGTTTGCAATGCTTGTTTTGTAATTTCCAACAATTGTGAGTTCCACACGGGTTGCCATGCGGGGTAATTGGTGTCAAATTTTGCAATGCCGCCGTATAATTCCACTAATGCTTGCATGCACTGCGCTAATGCTTGTTTTTCGTCATTATTGGAGCTGCGTAGCAAACATTGAATTTCAATAGTTGCATTTTTTATTGCAATAATTGAAAGATTGCTCGAAGTGCGCACCATTGCTGCGGTTTCTTGTTCCACACTTACCACGCCTTGCGGTAATTGGTTGAGCAATTGCAAAATTTGCAACATTCTCGTTGGTTCTATTGTAGTTTGTGGTAATTCTGTTTTTTCACAATGCAACGAAAAATTCGGGTCAGTTTCCGTGTAAATATTTTTCAAAATCACCGCCATTTCGCTTATAAAACTTTCAAATTTCAGTGCGTACATTGCAGGAATTGCCACACACAATTCCGCCTCACGAGGAATTGCATTGCGCATAGAACCTCCGCCAATGTGTGAAATGCGAGCATCAAATTTTTGCACTGCTTTGAGTGCAATATCGGCAATCAACACATTGGCGTGCGCCCGGTTTTCGTAAATCTCAAACCCTGAATGTCCACCACTAAGTTTTGAAATTTGGATTTTATATGCCACAAAATCGGCAGGAATAGTTGTACAGGGTAAAAATGTCGTTTCGGCTCCGCTCAACGACCGGTCTGTTGGTGGCTGAGCGGAGTCGAAGCCATCTTTTAGTTGTACAGTTGTATATGAAAATTCAAAATTTGCGTTCAAACCTCCGGCGCACCCAAGCGTAATTTCGTTTTCATCTTCGCTATCGGTGTTTATCATAAATCTGCCGGTCAAGAAATCAGGTGCGGTATTCAAAGCGCCGGTCATGCCGGTTTCTTCGTCAACGGTAAAAAATGCTTCTATACAACCATGTGCAATGGTCGTTGACTCCAAAATTGCTAAAATAACCGCCACACCTATACCATTGTCGGCACCGAGCGTGGTGTTGGTTGCTTTTACAAAATTGCCAACTATACGCGGCTGTATGGCATCGCGCAAAAAATCGTGTTCCGTATCGGCATTTTTTTGCGGCACCATATCAACATGCGCTTGCAAAATAATTGGTTCGCACTGTTCCATGCCTGTGGTTGCCGGTTTTGTAATTACAATATTGCCCACCTCATCTTGTTTGTACAAAAGGTTGTGTTTTTCGGCAAATTGTATAATATGTTCGCACACAACTTTTTCGTGTTTCGACGGGTGCGGTATAAAACAAATATCCTCAAAATGTTTCCATACACTTTGAGGATTAAGATTTTGAAGTTTACGCATTTTCAAAAATGTTTAAGAGTTCTACGTCATTCCTGCGAAGGCAGGAATCCCCCGTCAATTGCTAAGAGATTCCTGCCTTCGCAGGAATGATGGGAAAACCATTAGCCAATCTGGCTCAATTTAGTAAGAAGATTTTCTTTTAATATAATTATTATTTTTCCGTCCAATTCAATAATTCCGTCGTGATTTAACTCCGAAAGCAAACGAATGGCGCTTTCGGTTGAAATGCCGGCATATTCGCCTATTTCTTTACGAGTAATAGCCAAATCAATAACATTGCTTTGCGCTACTTCGTGGCTCAAATACAACAATGCATCGGCAAAACGACCATGCAATTGTTTATTACCAAGACTAACTATTTTTTTAAAACAATGTTTTTTGCTCGAACTCAATATTTTCACAATTTCATTGGAAAAAGCAGGATTGTTACTGAGAAGTTCAAGAAATGCTTTTTTCTCAATAAACATTATTTTAGAATCTTTTATAGCGGCTACACTCAACGAAAAATTTTCATCGTAAATACTTGCCAATTCAACCCACTTGGTAGGTGTTATAAATGAAATAATAAGATTTTTATCGTTTGAACCTTCAAGATACGTTTTTACCAACCCTTCGGTTAGCAGCATAATATGATTTGCAAAGGCTCCCTGTTTGCACACCGCTTCGCCTCTTTTATATTGTAAAATTGTTGACTTTTGAGAGAGCAAATCTTTTTCTTCCTGTGTAAGACTTTCAAAAAGGCTACTTGATTCAACTACTTCTTCTACGGAAATTTTTTGCATGACTGTTGGGGTTTGATATACTTTTGCAAGTATATGAAAAAAAATCATACAATAAGTAAAAATTTCTAATTTATTTATGTCGTTTTTCAAGCACCGCCACCACATCGCTCAAAGCATAGCCTTTTTGCGTTAATAGCACCAAATAGTGGAACATCAAATCGGCAGCCTCGCCCAAAAATAATTCTTCGTTGTTATCTTTTGCTTCAATTACCAATTCTACGGCTTCTTCGCCTACTTTTTGCGCAATTTTATTTACGCCTTTGTCGAATAATTTATTGGTATACGAGCCTTCAACCGGAGTTTGTTTGCGAGCTTTAATCACATTTTCCAATTGAATTAAAAAATCGGTAGCATTGCTATTTTTTTCACTGAAACACGTATCATCGCCGGTGTGGCAGGTTGGGCCATCGGGACGAACTTTTATAAGAAGCGTGTCGTTATCACAGTCGTCAGCCATAGAAACTACGTGCAGGAAATTACCCGAAGTTTCACCTTTTGTCCACAATGTTTTGCGTGTGCGACTATAAAATGTTACTTTTTTCGTTTGCTCGGTTTTTTCAAATGCTTCTTGGTTCATAAAACCAAGCATAAGCACTTTTTGCGTGTGCGCATCTTGTATAATTGCGGGGATTAATCCGTCAGGGGATTTTGAGAAATTTAATGTCATTTTATTTTTCTTTTAAACTCTTCTTTATAATTTTTGTTATATTTTGAGGGCTTTGCGATGTATTTATAATATTTATTATGGTAACAATATTGCTTTTTACCGAATATACCATTATAAATGGATACTTTTTAAAAATAACATTTCGGTATGTGATAGTTTCAGTGCTTGCAATATTTTGACTTTTCGGATTAGCATTTGGCATAGTATAAAGCATCAAAATACGGCTATATATTTCGTTGAGAAATTGTACGCCAACTACTGCGCCAAAATTTTCCATTGTGTACGGTAAAACTTCATTTGCCAACGTGTTTTTAAAAGCACGTTTGATTTTCAGTTGTACAGGAGCTTCAATATTTAAAGATTGTTTTGTAGCCATTCGTGCATTTCACTTTGAAATTGTTCAAACGTCATAGATTCCCCTTTTTCCGCTTCACGTATCATTGCGCAAAATTCTTCTCGTGTTGCCGGTATTCCATCGGCAGGCGGCAGCCCCCATTGTATAAATCTTTTTTGAGGAGCTTGTACTTCCGGCTCTGCTTTTACCGGCACTCTTTGTGTCAATGTTGCCATAATTTTACAGGTTTAGTTTTACAACGCAAATATACTACAATTTTTTTCAGTAATTCAGTAGTCGGTAAATGAATTGAGGGATTTAGGGGGCTTTTTACCGCACCGGTATATTCTGCAACTGCAAATACCGTTTCAATTCAGGAATTGCAATTTCTTTGAAATGGAAAATACTTGCAGCAAGGGCGGCATCGGCTTTTCCCTGTTCAAATACTTCTTTGAAATGTTCTAATGTTCCGGCGCCGCCCGATGCTATTACCGGAATATTTACCGCTTCGGAAACTGCTCGGGTAATGTCGCAGGCAAAGCCGGTTTTTACGCCGTCGTGATCCATTGAAGTGAGCAGAATTTCGCCTGCACCGAGATTGTACACTTCTTTTGCCCAATCCAAAGTAAGAATTTCGGTTGCTTTTTTGCCGCCGTGCGTATGCACTTTATCTTTGTCTTCGTACGATTTTGTGTCAATTGCCACCACCACACATTGCGAACCAAATTCTTTTGCCAAATCGGTAAT
This sequence comes from Bacteroidota bacterium, assembly GCA_009786075.1. Taxonomy (GTDB): domain Bacteria; phylum Bacteroidota; class Bacteroidia; order Bacteroidales; family UBA1715; genus WQTX01. The sequence goes on from WQTX01000028.1 coordinate 25,457, forward strand.
CAACTGCGGATTGTACACCGCTGCCGAATTGATACTGATTTTGTCGGCTCCGGCAGCAAGCAGAGCAGCTACTTCGGCTACTGATTTTATACCGCCACCTACGGTAAATGGAATGTCGATGTGTTTGGCGATTTTTTTTACCAATTCTACAAAGGTATCGCGTTCTTCGAGCGTGGCTGTAATGTCTAAGAAAGTCAATTCATCAGCACCTTGTGCGGCATAGAGTGCGCCCAATTCCACAGGGTCGCCGGCATCGCGCAAACCTTCAAAATTTATACCTTTTACTGTTCTGCCGTCTTTTATATCAAGGCAGGGAATTATTCGTTTAGCTAACATGTTTTTTTGCAAATTTTCGAGTTCGTACTATATATATTGTAATTCCACCGGCTACAACAAGTAAAATCGGAAGAACTATGTTAAACATTTTCCAATAGGAAATTTCGGTTTTTATACGGTTTTTATTGAGCAATCGTATTTTAAATTCCCGTGAACGAATTTGCAATAAATCGTGTTCGCCACATAAATAATCCATTGCATTGAGCAAAAATTCTTTGTTACCAAAATAATTGCGTTTGTCAATGGCAAAATATTTGTACACATATAATGGTTTGGGGCGTTGCGTTGTTGGGTCAATTTCGTTTTTCATAATATTGCCATCGCCCATTACTATAATTTTTGCATTTTCAGAAGATTTTTTTATGGCATTTTTTGTAGAAAACGGAGATTTGCGATTTGCGTAATGCGAATTAAATTCTCCTTCAAGAAGTACGGCAACGGGTAAGTCGGAACGATTAAAAAATTCGTTAGTAGGCGCGTTATTCAAAATATCAAAACCAACGACTTTGGGCAAACCGATTATTTTTGCATAGGGCGACGATTGGAGCAATACAGTTTTACGAATAAAGCCATTGCCTTCCAAAATATCTAAATTACTTGCAAATTCTGCTTTTACCACATCAATATTGTTTGTTATGATATGCCCTGTTTTCGTTGGACGCAAGAGCGGGTAATACCACCACGGCGCAGCCTCGTAACGGGGTGCCATCGCGGGAGGATTGACATTGAGGGGAATTGAAGCACTTTGGCGGTCAATCAAAATTGTGGGATTGATGCGCACGCCCCAATTAAGAAGTAAGTCGCTCACGTTCAAATTGCGGGGCGAAACTTCCACATTCGGCACTCGTTGCAAAGTGTCGACATTAATATCAATATTATCGGAGGCAAATAAAATTGAGCCACCGCGCATTACATATTGGTCGAGAATAAATTTGCTGGTATCGGAAAATGCTGTATGTGGTTGCGCCAACACCACTGCCGAATATTTCGCAAGCGAATCCCACAATTGCTGCGTTATTATGCGTTCTATATTGTAACTTTCGCGCAATGACATACTAAAATCGTACACATATTGCAGCGGGTATTCTCCGTGATTGGTAATAAACGCTATTGTTTTTCGCTCGGTTGCGGTTAATTGTTTTATGCTTTTTATAGCTTGATATTCAAGCTGCTGCAAGGCACTGTGAATTTGTTCTTCAAGCGTTTGTCCGGTAGCTGATGCAAGCAAATTTACCGGCACAAATTGCTGTGGCGTTGAAACAATCATGCTCGGAAAAATCAGTTGCCGTTCAATTTTCCCTTCGCTGTTTTCTTTTGAAACCGGCATTGGCATCAGTCCGTATTCTTCCACAAGACGGCGCAAAGTTGCTTGTTTTTCTTTCTCGTTTTTGGCAAGCGCCGTAGGGTCTAAAAATAAAATTTCAACGTGCGAACCGCCAATGCGTTTAAATTCGTTCAACATATCGCTCACTTCGCGTTTCATTTTGCTGTACGCCACCGGCAAATCGCCATGCAAATACACCGAAAAACGAATACTGTCGTTCAAATTCCGTAGAATTTCCCGGCTCGTGGGCGAAAGCGTGTAACGTTTATCTTGCGTGAGGTCAAAACGCATATACAGCGAATTGCTCACAATATTACCCACTACAATTATAATAAGTACAACAAATATGGAACGTAAAAGTTTTTTGTTTGATTTCATTTGTTGAGTTGCTTATTTGTTGATTTGGTTATTTGTTGATATTCTGCTGATTTGTTTCCCTTGTTTCCTTGTCTCCTCGTTTCTTGTTCCCTTGTATCTATTCCTATTTCCGTGTACGAGATACCGATAATGAAGTGAGATATAAAAATAAAGCTATAAAACTTACGAAATATACAATATCACGAGTGTCAATTACGCCACGGCTAATAGAATCGTAATGCTGACGAATACCGATATATGAAATTACGCTTTTCAACGTTGCCCCACTGCTAATTTCGGCAATAAAATCGAAGCCAAGAAAAAACACAAAACACAACGCCGCCGACACAATAAACGAAACAATTTGACTATCGGTAAGCGACGACACAAAAACGCCAATAGCAAGATAGATAGCTCCAAGAAAAATCAGTCCGAAATACGAACCTACGGTTGCGCCAACGTCTAAATTACCCGGAGGGCTGCCAAGCGCATAAACCGTAACAACATATAAAATAGTGGGTAACAATGCTATACACAACAATATAACGGCGGCAAAATATTTTGCCAAAACTATCGACATATTACTCAAAGGCATAGTGAGCAACAATTCGAGCGTTCCCGATTTGCGTTCTTCGGCAAAAAAACGCATGGAAATAGCCGGAGCCAAAAACAAAAAAATCCATGGAGCCAATAAAAACAAACCATCAATGCTGGCATAACCCGATTGCAGAATATTCATTTCGCCATCGAAAACCCACAGAATAAGACCGGTGGCAAGTAAAAAAATAATGATTACCAAATAACCGATAAGGCTACTGAAAAAACTTGCAATTTCTTTTCGTAATAACGCAATCATGTGTTTTGTAAAATTTGAGCAAAAATAGAAAATAATTATTAATTATTAATTATAAATTATTTTCTTGTTTGATAAATTTCTTGTGTATTGTTTTTTCTCCTTTGATTTGAAATATATAAACCCCTGACTTTAAATGCGATATATCTATTTTAAATTGTGGTTGAATAGAACCTCCCTGTACGATACGTCCGTTTATATCTCGAATATGATACTTTTTTCCTGTTATTTCCTGCGATGTTTCTACTGTAATATATTGATTGGCAGGGTTTGGGTATATATTCAAAGGCTCGTTATTGTCAATCTCCGGAATGTTTGTGGTAAAAGGCGGCAATATATCTTTCAAGTCAAACAAATGAAGTTTTTCCGGCGCTATTGTAATAATAGATTGTTGTACTCTTTCGTTGACAACATAGTAGCGCACACCATCTTCCGTTACAATGCCTTCAACTTGATGGAAAGATAATGAAGTTGTCAATTTTCGTTTATTGGCTGAAAAGAAATCAACACCGTTAAAATCGTAAAAAAGATATATAAAAGATGTTCTGTGAGAATTGCCTTTGCCCGAGTAGCCGCAAAGAGCCAATATATTTTTGTCTGCCCGATACGTTGCTCCGGTAACCAAACCTTTTACATCAAAAGAAGCTTTCTTTTGTGCGATATGATTTCCGGGAATTTTCGGCAGGGAATATACTGTGGTTTTTTCGCTAATCCACTCTTTTGTAAATAGATATATGCTGTCTTTTGTTACAATAAAAGCTGCGCAATCGAAATCGGTGTTATGATGCTGATACGTAAAATCCTCTTGCGTAGCATACGAAAAATTGATACTGTCGATTTGAGGAGTACCGGCTAAAAGCGATGTTTTTTCTACTCGCAATACCATCAAATTCCGACGATTTCCACTATTGCCAAAATCGCCAATATAAACATAATTGTCGTCTTGGTCAATTTCTTCCCAAACGTAATTAACAGCGCCTTTAAGCGGGTAGGATTGGTAGTTTGCCGGATTTTCTTCGGTAAACGCATAAAGATTTATATCAGCATCGTCATTATGTGTCCACAACTTATTGTCCCAAATGATAAGACCCGATGCTTCGCTCATAACACTGGGAAGTGTTTTACTAAATTTCGGTGTGATATTTTTGTCGTTGTACCTGCAACTTCCGTCATTGTAAATTGCCTGTTTATTGTAATTTATAGCCGTTACATCGGTACAGCCCTGTTGTGCATATCCTTGATACGTTGCAGGGAAAAGTAAAATAAGAGTAAAATAAGATAGTTTTTTCATGTATTAAGCGTGTAGTTTTTGCGAAGGTACAATTTAATGACGAAAAATACAAGTTTTTATTTTTTACCCCTTACCTATTCCAACAAATCGGGTCGCAACAATTGCGTACGTTGCAAGGATTGTTCAAGTTGCCATTTTTCTATTTCTTTGGTATTGCCCGAAAGCAAAATTTCGGGAACTGCCCAGCCATTGTACACTTCGGGGCGAGTATAAACCGGCGGAGCAAGTAAATTATCTTGGAACGAATCGCTGAGCGCCGAAGCTATATCGCTCATGGCGCCGGGCAGCAAACGCACCACACTATCGGTTACTACGGCAGCAGCCAATTCGCCGCCGGTAATCACAAAATCGCCTATGGAAATTTCTTTTGTAACAAACTGTTCGCGTATGCGGTGGTCTATACCTTTATAATGACCGCATATAATAATAATATTGTGCGCAAGCGAAAGTTTGTTTGCCTCTCGTTGATTGAATGTTGCGCCGTCGGGCGTCATATACAGAATCTCATCGTACGTACGCTCATTCATCAAAGTTTCCAAACATTTATGAATAGGCTCTATTTGCAGCACCATGCCTGCACCGCCGCCAAATGCGTAATCATCAACCCGCTTGTGTTTATCGGTGCTGTAATCACGAATGTTGTGAATGTGAATTTCAACAATATGTTTGTCTTGCGCCCGCTTAATAATCGACGTATTTAACGGACTTTCGAGCAATTCGGGTAGGACGGTTAGTATGTCTATGCGCATAGTGATTTTTTTGCAAAAGTAGGAAAATTAATGATTAATGGTCAATGATTTAATGATTAATGAAACTATCTTTTTCACATTTCCACAAAAAAACCACCAAAAATTCAATTTTATATATTGTTAATAAATTCTTTATTTTTCAACAAAAAAAACTTTTATACTCCCAATTAAAATGCGTACATTCGCTCTGCATTTTTTAATGAAAGTGCGCAACTAATTTATTTGACTTAACATATTGCTGTACAACGCGGTACGGCAATAAAAAAAACAATACATGAGCGAAGAAATAATAACACCGAAGGAATATTCAGCCGATAGTATTCAGGTATTAGAGGGTTTAGAAGCGGTACGCAAACGTCCGGCAATGTACATTGGCGATATTGGCGAAAAAGGATTACACCACTTGGTTTACGAAGTTGTGGACAACTCCATAGACGAAGCAATGGCGGGCTATTGTAAAAATATTTCGGTAACAATCAATCCCGATAATTCTATTACCGTTGAAGACGACGGGCGCGGGATTCCGGTTGATTGGCACGAAAAAGAACAAAAATCGGCACTCGAAGTGGTAATGACCGTGCTTCACGCCGGCGGTAAATTCGATAAAGATTCCTACAAAGTTTCGGGCGGTTTGCACGGGGTGGGCGTTTCGTGCGTAAATGCGCTTTCGAGCCACATGACAACTACTGTTTTCCGCGATGGAAAAATGTATCGTCAAGAATATCAATGCGGTATTCCAATGTATGCTGCGAAAGAAATCGGCACGAGCGACAAACGGGGAACAATGCAAACCTTTATACCCGACCAAACTATTTTTATTGTTTCGGAATATAAATATGAAACGCTTGCAAATCGTTTGCGGGAATTGTCATACCTCAATGCCGGCGTATACATTAGCCTTACCGACAAACGTGAAACAAACGAAGACGGCACATTCCGCAGCAATACATTTTATTCAAGCGAAGGTTTGAGCGAATTTGTGCGCTATTTGGAAGGAACTCGCGAGCGTTTGATTGAAGAAATAATCCACATCAGCACCGAAAAATTCGGCTCGCCGGTGGAAATTGCCATGACGTACAACACGTCGTTTAGCGAAAATATTCACTCGTATGTGAATAATATCAATACCATAGAAGGCGGTACGCACGTTGCCGGTTTCCGCCGCGCACTTACCCGTACTTTGAAAAAATACGCCGAAGACAATAAATTGTTCGATAAACTCGAAAAACAAAAAATTGAAATCGACGGCAACGACTTCCGCGAAGGTATGACAGCTGTGATTTCGGTAAAAGTTGCCGAGCCGCAATTCGAAGGGCAAACCAAAACCAAACTTGGCAACAACGAAACTATGGGTGTGGTTGACCAAGCCGTGGGTGAGGCACTTGGCAATTATTTGGAAGAACACCCCAAAGAAGCAAAAACGATTGTTGAAAAAGTTGTACTTGCCGCTATGGCTCGCCATGCCGCCCGTAAAGCCCGTGAAAATATACAACGCAAAAACCCAATGTCGGGTGGCGGTTTACCGGGCAAACTTGCCGACTGTTCGAGCCGTAATCCCGAAAAATGTGAATTATTCCTTGTCGAGGGAGATTCG
>WQTX01000029.1 GCA_009786075.1 Bacteroidota bacterium
CGTACCTGCGAAAAACACGGTGTGTACGTAGAATGGCACCCAAAACCACTCGGCAAACACGCTGATTGGAACGGCTCGGGAATGCACGCCAATTTCTCAAACGGAAAAATGCGCACCTGCGGCGATAAAAAAGTGTTCGACGAAATTTGCGAAGAATTTGGCAAACATGTAAAAGAACACATGGACGTGTACGGCGCATACAACGACCAACGCTTGACGGGCAAACACGAAACATCGTCGATTCACGATTTTTCGTGGGGTGTGGCAAATCGCGGCGCATCAATTCGCATTCCAATCGGCACGCAAACTGCCGGCTGGAAAGGCAGAATGGAAGACCGCCGTCCGGCATCGAATGGCGACCCGTATAAAATTGGGGCTGTTATTGTGAAAACTGTGAAGGCATCGGGACATTATTAATGAGGAGACGAGGGAATAGGAAACAAGGAGACAAGGAATTGCCTAGTCCCTCGTTTCCTAATCCCTAAAAACCTAAAAACCTAAAAAAATGGAATATAATTTTAACGAAATCGAAAAAAAGTGGCAGTCATATTGGAAAGAAAATGCCACATATAAAGTAACAGAAGACACAAGTAAACCAAAATATTATGTGCTTGATATGTTTCCCTATCCATCGGGAGCGGGTTTGCACGTGGGGCACCCACTTGGGTATATTGCTTCTGATATTTATTCACGTTACAAACGATTGAAAGGTTTTAATGTGTTGCACCCAATGGGTTACGATGCGTACGGTTTACCTGCCGAGCAATATGCAATTCAAACCGGTCAGCATCCGGCAATTACAACTGAACAAAATATTAACCGCTATCGTGAGCAGTTAGATAAAATCGGCTTTTGCTACGATTGGAGCAGAGAAGTGCGCACTTGCGACCCCGATTATTACAAATGGACGCAGTGGGCTTTTATTCAGATGTTTCAATCATATTACTGCCTCCCCCCAGCCCCCTCCTCAAGAGGGGGAGAAAGCCCCCTTGAGGGGGGTGGGGGGGCTGCCCGTCCGATTTCGGAATTGATTGCACATTTTGAACAACATGGAACTGAGAATTTAAACGCCGCCCAAACAGAAGAGCTGCATTTTACAGCCGAAGAATGGAAAGCGAAAAATGAAAAAGAACAACAGGAAATTTTAATGAATTATCGCATTGCGTACTTGGCAGATACTATGGTAAATTGGTGTCCTGCATTGGGTACGGTGTTGGCGAACGATGAGGTTATCAATGGCGTTTCGGAGCGTGGCGGACACCCTGTGGAACAAAAAGTGATGCGTCAGTGGTGTTTGCGAGTTTCGGCGTATGCGCAACGGTTGTTAGATGGTTTGGAAACGATTGATTGGACGGAAAGTTTAAAAGAAACGCAACGGAATTGGATTGGACGTTCGGAAGGTGCGGAAATGAAATTCGACATCGTAGGGGCGGAATATTTTCCGCCCTCACAAACGACAAGGGCGGAAAATATTCCGCCCCTACGCCAAATCGAAATTTTCACAACCCGCGCCGACACCATTTTCGGCGTAACCTTTATGGTTTTAGCCCCCGAAAGCGAATACGTTGCACAACTAACAACCGCCGAACAACAAGCCGAAGTACAAGCATATTTAGATGCAACAAAAAAACGCACCGAACGTGAACGTCAAATCGACAAAAAAGTAACAGGCGTATTTTCAGGTTCTTATGCAATCAATCCATTGAATGGCGCAGAAATTCCGATTTGGATTTCCGATTATGTGTTGGCGGGTTACGGCACAGGGGCAATTATGGCTGTTCCGGCGCATGATAGTCGGGATTATGCGTTTGCAAAACACTTTAATTTGCCGATTATTCCGTTGATTGAAGGCTGCGATGTGAGTGAAGAAAGTTTTGATGCCAAAGAGGGAATTATGATAAATTCGGGTTTCCTCAACGGACTTTCTGTAAAAGAAGCAATCCAAAAAGCGAAAGAATATATTGCCGAAAATAATCTTGGCAAAGTGAAAGTAAATTACCGTTTGCGAGATGCAATTTTCAGCCGTCAGCGCTATTGGGGCGAGCCGTTTCCGATTTATTATAAAGACAGAATGCCATACACCGTAGCTTTGGAAGATTTACCTATTGAATTGCCTGAAGTTGATAAATTTTTGCCTACGGAAACGGGCGAGCCGCCTTTGGGTCGGGCTAAGGATTGGGTTTATGAGGAGAAAAAGTGATATGTTCCATTTTGGAACATATCACTCAAAACAGTAACAATTCAGTTAGTTCCATTTTGGAACAAAGTGGTATGTGCAAATTTTGCACATACCACATAAAAAAGAAAAACAATGAAAAATAAAAGTGAAATAATATTATACCAAACACAGGACAGCGATATTTCTATTGATGTTCTTGTTGAAAATGAAACCGTTTGGCTATCGCAAGTGCAAATGGCTCAGCTGTTTGATACCACCAAAGCCAATATTACAATACACGTTGGGAACGTTTTTAAAGAAGGAGAATTGGAAAAAAAATCAGGTAGTAAGGAATCCTTACTACCTGCTCCTGATGGGAAAAAATATAAAACGAATTTGTACAACCTCGACGTAATTATTTCCGTAGGCTACCGAGTAAAATCTCAACGCGGTACTCAATTCCGCATTTGGGCAAACAAAATCCTAAAAGACTACATTCTAAAAGGTTACTCCATAAACGATAAACTAAAACTCGAACAATACCACGACCTAAAACAAACCATAAAACTACTCTCAAACGTTATTCAAAACAAAGAACTAACAGCCGACGAACAACAAGGATTGTTGCAAGTAATTACCGATTATACATACGCACTCGACACTCTCGATAAATATGATTATCAACAGCTTGCAATAAATAAAACAACCGAAAAAAACGAATTTCGAGCGACTTACGAAATGGCAATGGAGGCAATTGATGTGTTGCGCAAAAAATTCGGTAGCGGAAATTTGTTTGGCAATGAAAAAGACCGCTCGTTTGAAAGTTCCATAAACACCATTTACCAAACGTTTGACGGCAAAGAACTCTACCCAAGCATAGAAGAAAAAGCGGCGATGTTGCTGTATTTGGTTACAAAAAATCATTCGTTTAGCGATGGCAACAAACGCATTGCGGCGTTTCTTTTCCTGTGGTTTTTAGATAAAAGCGGTATTTTATATAAATACGACGGCTCTCGATTGATTGAAAACAACACCCTCGTTGCACTGACGTTAATGATTGCCGAAAGCCGCAGCGAAGAAAAAGATATAATTGTTAAAGTGCTTGTGAATTTGATAAATAAAAACAACTAAAAATGAAATACATTCTATCAATAATTTTTGTATTTATTTCTTTATTGACTTATAGTCAGCAAGATACCGTTTTTTTCAAATATAATATTGCTGATTATGATGAGCCGGTATCTTACACAACCGATACAATTATATTTTATGATAGACCATTTACCAAAGATAGAGATATGCTCATAGGCACAACCGTTTTACCTTGGACAAGCGGACAAATGAATGCAAGAAGTTTCGGAATTAGTTTTTTTAAAAGTATAACATCTGAACCTTGCAAAACTTCCGGCGAGGAGGCATATAGAATGAAAGATGAAATAATTTCCGTTGTTGAAACAGAAAATGAATTGATTGTATCAATTAAAATTTCAGCTAATTGCTGTCATACATTTTTAGGCGATGTTGATGTTTTCGACGAAAATACAATTAATCTTATTACGCACGGCTATGGCTCGTGGTGCGCTTGTATGTGTTGCTTTGGTTTGACATTTCATTTTGATACAATGAAAGAATGGGGAGATTACTCAAAATTAGAATACATTATTATTAACGGACGGGAAGAAACACGAAGAAAAATACGATAAATTAATTCAACTGTCGACAAGTTGTCGACACTTTGTCTACAACTGAAATAAAAACAACTAAAAATGAAATACACCCTATCAATAATTTTTACACTCTTTTTTTTCTTGACTTATGGTCAAGATACTGTGTTTATTAAATATAATACTGCCAGTCGTGATAATCCGGTATCTTATAAAATAGATACATTACCACACGCTGCAAGATACAAAATTATGTATGGAACACAAGTTATACCCGCTACGGAAAATCAAATGGAGGCTACAATATTTAAATTATACCTTAAAGATGCAACACTTACGCCTTGTAGAAATTTAGGAGAATATTTTCCGCCACCAAGCGTAGAAAATATTGAAGAAACCGCTGAAAAGTTAGATGTAACCATTCAATTTACAGCAAATTGCAGTCACGAATTTCTTTGCGACATGGAAATTATAGACGAAAAAACAATCAATCTTATTTATATCGGTTATGGCGGATATGCTCAATGCGGTTGTTGTTTTGGATTAACATATCATATAGAAAAATTAAAAAATGAGGATTGGCAAACAGAAGAACCGGGTTATTTAAAATTAGAAGATATTATTATTAACGGACAAGAATATACTCGAAGAAAAATAAGATAAATCATAAAAATCAAATTAATCAAAAAATCATAGTTCAGACAATATGAAAACAAAAAAATACCCCTTAGAACTAAACACAATGCCCGGTTTTGCCGGCAGTTCAGCATATTACTTGCGTTACCAAGACCCGCATAATGGCGAAGCACTCGTTTCAAAAGAGGCAAACGATTATTGGGGCAACGTAGATTTATATCTCGGCGGTACGGAACATGCTACCGGACACTTGATTTACAGCCGTTTTTGGAATAAATTCTTGTTCGATTTGGGCGTAGTTTCAAAAGACGAGCCGTTTCAAAAATTGATAAATCAGGGAATGATACAAGGTCGCTCGAATTTTGTGTATCGCATCAATGGAACAAACACATTTGTATCGCACAATTTAAAAGACCAATACGAAACTACCCCTTTGCACGTTGATGTAAATATCGTAGAAAACGATATTCTTGACACCGAAGTATTTAAAACGTGGCGCCCCGATTTTGCCAATGCCGAATTTATTCTCGAAGACGGAAAATATGTGTGTGGACACGCCGTAGAAAAAATGTCGAAGTCGATGTTTAATGTGGTAAATCCCGATAGCATTGTAGAACGTTACGGCGCTGATACGTTGCGTATGTACGAAATGTTTCTTGGTCCCTTGGAGCAATCCAAACCGTGGGATATGAAAGGAATTGACGGCGTACACCGCTTTTTGAAAAAAACGTGGGGATTGTTTTTCAAACGCGATGATTTTTCAGTTTCTGCCGATGCGCCAACTGTCGAAGAACTCAAAGCATTGCACACCTTAATCAAAAAAGTAACCTTTGATATTGAACATTTTTCGTTCAACACATCGGTTTCGGCGTTTATGATTTGTGTAAACGAATTGGCGCGCTTGCAATGCAACAAAATTGCTATTTTAGAACCTTTGATTATTATGCTTTCGCCGTTTGCGCCGCATATTGCCGAAGAATTATACAGTAAACTCGGCGCTTCGACTCCGCTCAGCGACCGACCAACCACAATTTGCGATGCAAAATTCCCCGAATTTGACGAAAAATATTTAAAAGAAAGCTCCATAAAATACCCTGTTTCGTTCAATGGGAAAGTGCGTTTCAATCTTGAATTTGCTGCCGATGCAAGCAAAGAAGAAATTGAAAAAACCGCTCTTGCCGATGCGCAAACCGCCAAATATTTGGAAGGAAACGCACCGAAAAAAGTGATTGTGGTGCAGGGGAAAATTATTAATATTGTAATGTAAGACTTTTAGACACAAGACTAATAGACATAAGACGTGAGACAAAAAAACATGTTAATCTTTAAATCTTGTTAAAACCGCAGCCTTGAAAAGGCAAGCTCAAGTTAATCTTGGTTCAGATAAAAATTAAAATCTTAAAATTATGGTTCAGACAAAAATAGACGCAGAACTCGCCGATTTCAAAAAATCGTGGCAATATACAGTATCAAAGTGTATTGCTGTTTTTTCGTGTGTGGTTGCCATTGCTGTTGTAATTGATTATTTTTATGATAATCGCACACAACAAATTGAAACTCAAAAAATTATGGAACAATTAGACGCTGTGCAACCACTTGATTTTGATGCACAATTACGCATTGTCGGCACGACGTTTCATATTGATGCACATTGGACAGCATTGTTGCGACAATCAGAGCAAATTCACGTGCGTACCACTCGTTGGTTTGGGCAACCAAAATATCTTACCATAGATAATATTCGTGATGTGCACATAAAACATGCAAGTATTTACAACGATGGCATTATTTTGTGGGCAATTTTATTGTTTTTGGGCTTACGTGTATTTTTCCCATTTCGCAGTAAATTATCGCAATTGCTTTCAATTCGCTATTACAATCTTTTTATTTTGCCGTTTATAAATATTTATTTACTTCTTGGCAGCGGACGGTTGCAACACGCAATAGGAGTGATTTTTTAACACAACAACCATGGGAATAATAGAACTCGAAAACATAGAACTATACGCACATCACGGCTGTTTTGAAACCGAACGGGTGGTGGGCAATAAATTTTTGGTACAGGCTCGTTTGGTAGCCGATTGCAGCCGAGCCGCCCAAAGCGATTGCATAGACGATGCCTTGAATTATCAAACAGTGTACGATATTATTGAACGTGAAATGAAAATTCCGTCTGCCTTGCTCGAACACGTTACGCAACGTATTCTTAATGCTTTGTTTGCAGAATTTCCGCAACAATTACAAGAGGCTCGCATAACGGTTTCAAAAATTGCACCACCTTTGCGTGGGCATGTGCAGAGGGCGAGTGTAACTTTGGAAAAACAAGCCCCCTAAATCCCCCTCAAGGGGGACTTGGAGCCGTACCAATCCCGTAGAATTATACAATGAATGAAGAAGATAATTAAAATGGAAACAAAGCAAATAACAAATCGCTCTTTAAGCCCCCTGAGGGGGTTGGGGGCTTTTATACGCACTCTTTTACTCTCAATTTTCGGTCTAAAAACCTATTTAAAAATTATCAGTTCGCTCTACATTTGTGGTGTTTCACGTAATATGTGGAAATCGAAATACCCCGAATTATTTTATTTAGACACAATTTTAAAGCAGGGCGATACTTGCATTGATATTGGCGCAAATTTGGGTTATTATTCTACACGAATGGCAAAAAACGTTGGTACAAACGGAAAAGTATATGCCGTAGAACCCATTCCGCTTTTTGGCGAAATTTGGAAACGAAATATGCGTTCGTTCAATAATGCCGAACTTCTGCCTTATGCCCTTGGCGAAAAAACCGATACCGTACAAATGGGTATTCCCATAAAAAATGGTCGCCTGCATCATGGTATGACAAAAATAACCTCATCGGCACACGAGAATTACAGTACAACATTCGACGTTCCCATGCGCAATCCCGACGAACTTTTTGCGTACGTGGAAAAACTCGATTTTGTAAAATGTGATGTTGAAGGCTATGAATTTCATGTGTTTAGCAATTTTACAAAAACATTACAACGTTGCAAACCACTTGTGCAAAGTGAATTAAGCGGCACAGAAAATCGCAAAGCAGTAATTGCGCTTTTTAAAAGTTTGGGTTACAAATTGCATATTTTGCGTAACGGAAATTTACACACTATTTCGCTTGACGAAGCGTTACAAGTGGAGCAGGATTTTTATTTTAAAAGCCCAGCCCCCTAAATCCCCCTCAAGGGGGACTTGGAACCGTGGCTAACTTCGTAGATTTGCACAATGAATAAAAAAACGATGAAATATGGAACAAAATAATGGGGTTTGCAGTGTTCCAAAGTCCCCCTGTGGGGGATTTAGGGGGCTTGAGATTACAACCCTCGCCATGCGATTGAGCATTTTATACGTACTCATAAGCATCACGCAAGTAATTTTTTATTTCTACAATCATGCATTGTTGGGCGAAATTTCGCTTGCCGAATTGCCGAATTTAGTGCGTGGAGCATTGGTGTTCGACACTATTTCAATTGTGTATATCAATTGTTTGTTTATTGTACTTTCGCTACTGCCGTTGCGTGTGCGAGCGCATAAAAATTATCAAAAAGTGCTGTTTTGGATTTTTATTGTGAGTAATTCGCTGGCAATTATTGTGTTGAATGTGAGCGACATAGTGTATTATTCATTTACGCAAAAGCGATTTACTTTTGAGGAATTTCATTTTTTGCGGGAAAATACCAACAATGCCGGAATTTTGTGGCAAGCTGTGCTCGAAAATTGGTGGTTGGCAGCTGTGTGTGCTGTGCTTATTGGCGCAATGGTGTGGAGCTACAAAAAAATACCAAATTACAATATGTCAATCAAAAAACACCTGCCGTATTATGCTCTTAATACCGTAATTCTGTGTGCAGTGATTTATCTATGTGTTGGCGCTGTTCGTGGCGGATTTGGGCATGGCGTGCGTCCTTACACATTGAGCAATGCCGTGAATTACACACAAACGCCGCAAAAGGCAAATTTGATTTTGAGCAATCCGTTTTGTGTGTTGCGCACCATGCGCCACAAGGGAATTGACGTTCCGCAGTATTTTTCGGAAGAAGAACTTGCGCAAATTTTTTCGCCTTTTCATAGTCCGCAGCGAAACAGTAAAAATATAGGTAAAAAAAATGTAGTCTTATTCATTCTCGAAAGTTTTAGCAAAGAACACTCAAAATTTTACAGCCCCGAAGTGTATCAAAACCACAGCGGTTTTACACCATTTTTAGATTCACTTATGCAGCACGGTTACGTGTTTACCAACGCCTTTTCCAATGGGTTGAAATCTATTGAGGCATTGCCGTCAATTTTGGCATCAATTCCTTCGTTTGAAACATCGTTTGTGTTGCTGCCGCAATCGTTGAGCACTATCAACGGTTTACCGCGTATGCTTGCGCAAAAAGGCTATACGACCTCATTTTTTTGCGGAGCTGATAAAAATTCTATGGGTTTTGAGGCAATTGCGTCGCAAGTGGGTATTTCGCAGTTTTTCACTCGTGAAGATTATGAAAAATCAAATCCGGTAAATAAAAATACCGTTGAGCCGTTATGGGGCGTGTTCGACATGCCCTTTTTTCAATTTATGGCTGATGAATTGGCTACGATGCCTGAGCCGTTTTTTGCAACGGTTTTCAATTTAACTTCACACCACCCATTTGTGATTCCGCCCGATTATCAAAATAAATTACCCAAAGGATTTACCAAAGTACAACAGCCGGTAGCTTACACCGACAGAGCGTTACAAAAATTATTCGCCCGTATAAAAAATGAGCCATGGTACAAAAACACCATTTTTGTTTTCATTGCCGACCATCCTTCGAGCGAGCGATATTCGGATTACGCAAAAACACCCAAAGGAAGCACGGCAATCCTTTATTTCATATACACTCCCTCGCACGAATTGCAAGGGACGCATACGCAAGTAACACAGCAATTAGACGTAATGCCCACATTATTAGGACTTTTGGGCAACACCAATCCATATTTTGCCTTTGGACGAGATGTGTTCAACGATACCACAAAAACGCCAATCGCAGTAAATTACATTAATCAGTTGTATCAATCAATTACCGATGAGGCAACGTATTATTTCGATAAAAATTCTTTGCTTATGGCGTATTCAGCCGGCGATACTTTGCAAAAGCAGAATATTGTGAATAAAAATACCGAGCGCCAACAGCAGGCTGAAACATATACACGGGCGCTTTTGCAGAGTTATTATTCGCAGTTGGCGAGGAAGAATTTTATATTTGAAACACATTGATAATAAAACACTTAGATGTTTTGACGAACGCCCGCTAAAAAAATTCTTTACTTTTTGAGTATTTATACAAATTTTATGTTACATTTGCTCCCGATTTTATAAAACAAAAAACAAATTTAAATAAACTTAAACAAATAAACAGATGAAAAAAGTATTTAATTTAACTCTAATCGCAATCGCTTTGATTGCAGCAACAATGACTTCTTGTAGAAAAACTTTCGGAGACAAAGACATTGACTTCAAGTATCAGGACATTACCGAGAACACACTCTCATTTTTAGTTATTGATTCTAAAACGAACAATGCAATTGAAGGTGCTATTATAAGAGATAGCGAAGGCAACGAAGTGGCAACAACCTCTATCGGCGGTACTGCTACTTACATAAAAAAAGCGGCTGACGTTCTTTATTTTACTGTTGAAGCCGACGGCTACGCTACAATGCTGGCAAGTCTCGGCACTGTGAAAATGTATAAACTTAATGGAAAATCTTCGGGTATTGCAACGTATGCCGACAAAGCAGGCAATGTGAAACCTGTTCCTCCGGGCACGGAAATATCTGCACAAACAGTAAGCAGTGCTTTTGTAAAACCAATTTATAAAACTACGGTAGGTAGCGACGGAGGATTTGAATTTACCGGATTGCCAAACGATGCGGCTTTCGAATTCGTAGCACCAACAATTATTGATGGTAATCCATACGATGTTAATAGTAGTTTTACGGCTGCCACAGTAGCAACTCCAAAAACAGTAAGATACTCGTATATTGGTACCGAACTGTTTACTGTTGTTTCGTATCCGGGAGTAGTGAGAGCTACAAATACCGTTGTTATTAAATTTAACAAAGCCGTAGATAAGGAATATACAGAAAATCGCATTCGTGTTAACGGCTCTGAATCTGGTTTTACGGCAGATTTTTCGCTCGACGGAAAAACGTTAACCCTTACACCAACCGCTGCCACAGGTTGGGATGATGTAGCTATTTTGTCTTCATTTGGTGTTAGTGGTACTGTTTACACAGCGGCAGATGCAGTTACCGGCAGACGACAATCAACAGGTATATCTTTCACTGTAACTATTATAAAATAATTATTCGCAAAATAGCCTAAAATAAGCCTCGGCATTTTCTTAAAAGAAGGTGTCGAGGCTTTTTGTTTTCATGAAATTGTAATATCTTTGTACAGTATTTTAAACAAAAAATAATAATTGCAATACAATATTATAGTATGTCCACCAACAGCATCATTATTTTTAAAACCGAAGACGAAAAAGTTGAGGTAGATGTACGTTTTGAAGACGACACTGTGTGGCTCACGCAAACACAAATGGGGGTTTTGTACGAAAAAAGCAGAACAACAATTAACGAACACGTATGTAATATTTTTGAAGAAAAAGAATTACAAGAAATCAATTGCGTGAGAAAAGTCGGAATTTCCGACTTTTCTACCAAACCAACTAATTTTTATAACTTAGATGTCATTATTTCAGTTGGTTACAGGGTAAAATCACAGCGTGGTACACAGTTTCGGCAGTGGGCTACCAAGCGGCTCAACGAATATATTCGCAAAGGGTTTACAATGGACGATGAACGCCTAAAAAAACTCGGCGGCGGCGGTTATTGGAAAGAACTTTTGGTGCGTATTCGCGATATTCGCGCTTCGGAAAAAGTTTTTTACCGCCAAGTGCTCGATATTTACGCCACAAGCATTGATTACGACCCGCGCGCCAACACGTCGTCGGCGTTTTTCAAAAAAGTGCAAAACAAAATTCATTATGCCATTCACGGGCAAACGGCTGCCGAAGTGATTTACAACCGTGCCGATGCCGAAAAAGAATTTATGGGATTGACAACGTTTGCGGGCAGTCGTCCACATTTGGCTGATGCGGTAATTGCCAAAAATTATTTGGACGAAAAAGAATTGCGCTCTTTGGGGCAAATTGTTTCGGGGTATTTGGATTTTGCCGAACGGCAAGCCGAGCGCGAACAGCCAATGACAATGAAAGATTGGGCTGAACATTTGGATAGAATTTTAACAATGAGCGGCGAAAAACTCTTGCTCGATGCCGGAAAAATAAGCCGCGAACAAGCTATTGACAAAGCCACAACCGAATACAAAAAATACCAACAAAAAACGCTGAGCGAAGTGGAAAAGGCGTTTTTAGACAGCATAAAATTATTGGAAAAAGAAGCAACGTGAAAAAAACAACGTAAAAAAAACTCGTCAACTTGTCAACTCGTTAACTTATAAACTAAAATATGATAAACCACTCACAAACACAAATAGAACGCATTGCCATACACAAAGTGGGCAGCAAACACGAAGGTCAGGGTTTTGAACTTTCGGAATCGGAATTTGAAGTGCAGGACGAAACTACGCACGATATTTTATACACGTTTTTCCTTAATCCGTTCAAAGCGTTAGATATGTATCAATTTAATTTAGATACTCCTTCGAGCGACAATTCGGCTTTGAATTGCGTTACCCGAATGCTTGAAACGCCGCAAAGTTTTTTTGCAGAATCGAAAAAATTAGCAGAATTGCTCTACGATACAGCCTGTTACGAAGAAACCAAGCCGGGCGAACTCTATGTAGTATTTTTCAGAAATTGTGAATTTAACGAGGAATTGTGCAACGCCATCGGAATTTTCAAATCGGAACGCAAAGATACTTTTATGCGCGTGTATCAAAACGGCGGAAATTTTGATATTGACCATTATAACGATGGCATCAATGTAAAAAAAATGGACAAAGGCTGCTTGATTTTCAACACCAACCAAGAAACCGGCTACGCTATTAAATTGATAGACAACACCAAAGCAACCGAACGCCCCTACTGGACAGATTATTTTTTGAACATAAAACCCGTTGCCGATAATTATTTTACAACCAATAATTTTCTGCAAATCTGCAAAGAATTTAGCGAAAATGTGCTGACCGAAAAAAATAATATAGAACGCAACGAACAAATCGGTTTTATGAATAACTCATATAACTATTTCAAAAACAACGAGTTCTACGATGAAATTGATTTCAAAAAAACGGTATTGCAAAATCCCGAAATCATAGAATCCTTCGACGAATTTAAACACGATTTTGAACAAGCATACGAAATTCCTGCTCGTAGCGAATTTGAAATTTCGCCCGATGCCGTAAAAAAATCAAAAAAATATGTGCGCGGCGTTATCAAATTAGATAAAAATTTTCACATTTATGTGCATGCCAAACCCGATTATATTGAAAAAGGGTTTGACGATGAGCGGAAATTGAAATTTTACAGGGTGTTTTTTGAAGAGGAGAGTTAATGTAGGGGCAATCCCTTGTGGTTGCCCAATATAAAACAATTAGTATCAATCGAATATCTATGAATATCAATGAATATCCTAACAGGGCAACCACAAGGGATTGCCCCTACAGTTTCAACACAATAATAAACCGCTACGGAACAAATTCATTGAAATTTGATTTTGCAGCCGAACGAGGAAAACCCGAGGGACTTTTGCCTATGTGGGTTGCCGACATGGATTTTCCTGCTCCGCTCGAAGTATTGGCAGACTTGCAACAGTGCATTTCGCATGGAATTTTTGGTTATACTGAACCGAAAGACGATTATTTTGCGGCAGTTATTGATTGGTTTTCAACACGTTTCGATTATTGCGTGCAGCAACACGAAATTGTACTTGCGCCCGGCGTGGTGTTTGCGTTGGCGCAAATTGTTCGCGCATTTACCGCTCCCAACGATGCGGTGTTAATCCAAACACCGGTATATTACCCGTTTTACAACGTTGTGCAAGAAAATGGCAGACAACTTGTTACAAATTCGCTCGTGTATTCCGAAGGAAAATACAGTATTAATTTTGAAGATTTTGAGCAAAAAATAATTGCACACAAGGTAAAACTTTTCCTTTTGTGTTCGCCGCACAATCCCGTGGGCAGAGTGTGGACGCGCCCTGAACTTGAACGCATGAACGAAATTTGCATACGCCATAATGTCATTGTGATTTCCGATGAAATCCACTGTGATTTTGTGTGGGGCGGACATTCACATACGTGTTTCGGATTGATAAACGAAAACGCAATAGTGGCAACTGCACCGAGCAAAACCTTTAATTTAGCAGGTTTGCAAGCATCAAATATTTTTGTGAAAAACGAAGATTTACGCAAAAAACTTATCGCCGAAATCTCTCGTAGCGGCTATCATCAATTAAGTACACTCGGCTTGGTTTCGTGCCAAAGCGCTTACACCAAAGGTGCAGCGTGGTTAGCCGAATTGAAAATATATTTAGAAGAAAATATTCGTTTTGTGCAGGAATTTTTATCGGCACAATTACCAAAAATAAAACTTATAGAGCCGCAAGCAACATATTTATTGTGGTTAGATTTTTCGGCATACAAGCTCACGCACGCCGAACTCGACCAAAAAATAACAAACGAAGCAAAACTATGGCTCAATAGCGGAACAATGTTTGGGGCGGAAGGCGCAGGATTTCAGCGCATAAACATTGCCAGCCCAAAACCGGTGATTGTGCAGGCTTTGGGACAATTAGAAAGGGCTTTTAGTTAGTTTGTAAGAACTTTTCCAAAGTTTTAAACTTTGGAAAAGTTTTTTTATCGTTTCATTTTGAATTGTTTCAAAAGCATATAATTTTGCGCAAAAAAAATCAGAGGTTAGTGGTTAGTTATTAGTGGTTAAAACTGATTACCGGCAACTAACAACTAATCACTAACAACTAACCACTAATGATGAACTTTCGCATTTCAGAACTATGCAACCCAACCCTATTTTCAGTATTGAAACAAGGTTACAGCAAAGAACAATTCAGTAAAGATTTATTTTCGGGTATTATTGTAGGCATTGTAGCGTTGCCGCTGGCTATTGCATTTGCGGTGGCATCGGGAGTTTCGCCCGAAAAAGGGTTGATAACAGCTGTAATTGCCGGTTTTATTATTTCGTTTTTGGGCGGTAGCCGTGTGCAAATCGGCGGACCGACCGGCGCATTTATTGTGATTGTGTTTGGCGTGCTGCAACAATATGGTTTCGACGGATTGCTTATTTCTACCATTTTGGCAGGATTTTTCTTAATTCTTTTTGGTATTCTCAAATTGGGAACTTTGTTGCGCTACATTCCCCACCCGCTGATTGTGGGCTTTACGAGCGCCATAGCTTTAATTATTTTTTCTACGCAAATAAAAGATGCGCTTGGCTTGGAAATTCGCAATGTGCCGGGCGATTTCATTGGTAAATGGGGCGCGTATTTCGGCGCACTCAAAACCACAAATAAATATGCTGTGGTAATTACCATAATCACAATTTTTATAACTATTGGATTTAAAAAAATAACGACAAAAATCCCCGGCTCGTTTGTGGCAATTATTCTTATTACGGTTTTTGTGCAAGTGTTCAATATTGATGTCAATACCATAGAAACCATGTTTGGCACAATTCCGCAAAAAATATCGTTTTCGGCACCAAATCTTGATTGGAGTCAATTGCAAATGTATTTCGCTCCGGCACTTACCATTGCCCTGCTTGGCGCAATAGAATCCTTACTTTCGGCAGTAGTAGCCGATGGTATGATAGGTTCCAAACACGATTCAAACACGGAATTGATAGCGCAAGGCGTGGCAAATGTGGTAACACCATTTTTCGGCGGTATTCCGGCTACGGGAGCAATTGCCCGCACGGCTACGAATGTTAAAAACGGCGGTCGCACACCAATTGCCGGTATTACACACGCCGTTACCTTATTATTGATAATGTTGTTTTTCGGAACATGGGCAAAATTAATTCCAATGCCGTGTTTAGCCGGTATTCTTATAGTTGTGGCTTATAATATGAGCGAATGGCGGTCGTTTGCATCAATTTTCAAAGGCTCGTTTTTCGATATTAGCATTTTGTTGGTTACGTTCTTTTTAACTGTATTTGTCGATTTAACCGTTGCCATAGAAGTGGGTGTGGTGCTGGCGGCACTGTTATTTATGAAACGGATGAGTGATGCCGGCGGTTTGCACACCGATACCATTGACAAAGATGTGTTGGAAAATTATTCCGATTTACCGAAAGGCGTAGCCATTTACGAAATTAGCGGTCCCTTCTTTTTTGGTTCGGCAAAAAGTTATTGCAACACGTTACGTGAAATTGGCGAAAAATCGCAGGTACTCATTATTCGTATGCGCCACGTGCCGTTTATCGACCAAACTGCTATTCACAATTTACGTGAAGTGGTAAAAGATTTGCAAAAGAGCAACACCAAAGTAATTCTATCGGGCGTCAATCAAAAAGTGTATGCCGAACTTGAAAAAAGCAGCCTTGTGGCGTTGCTTGGCAAGGAAAATATTCTTCCTTCATTCGACCAAGCGGTGCAGGTGGCGAAGGGAATTGTGAGGTAATTTTTGGTTTTAAACCAAAACCTGTTAAGTTTTTAAAACTAACAGGTTTTGTTTATAAACGCTTTACGTTTATTCAATAACTTCCCGAAACTCAACTTTTTGAGCTCAATAGAATTAGTACAAATGTACTAATTTTTGAAATACGCAAGAGGAAAACGAATACTTTATTTTAATCATGTATAATCAGCAAATATTTTTATATAGATATATCAATATTTTATCAATAAATTTGCATATTATTGTAGATATAACTATTTTTGCAAAAAAAGAAAAATTATGTATAGTGAATTATACGAAAAATCGGGCAGTGAAATAATCCGTGAATTGGGCGGGCAATACGGTAATTATCGCAAGCGAATGGGATTTACGCAAAAAGAGGTCTCCGAAAAATCGGGTTTGAGCGTGTTTACAATTTCTTCGTTTGAAAACGGCTCTTCCACAGGCATTACATTGGCATCGTTTATCAAACTTCTTCGCGCGATTGACAATTTGGAAGAAATCGAAAAACTTTTACCGGAATTGCCTGTAAGTCCTCGTGAATTATTCAAAAAACAACATAGTTCGACTACGCTCACTAACCGCAAAAATAGCAAATAATGGAAAGCAATATAGTAAAAATAACACTTTGGGGAATGACTGTGGGCTATCTTTCGTGGGACAAAAAAGCAAAAGTTGCCATTTTTGAATACGAGCCGTCTTTTCTTGAACATGGCTTAGATATTGCCCCGTTGACAATGTCCATACATTCGCCACGCAGCCACAAACAAATGCCGTGGACAGGCAATAAAGACAAACTGTATCAAGGACTTCCGCCAATGATTGCCGATTCTTTGCCCGATAAATGGGGAAATTCGCTTTTCAGTGCGTGGTTGCGCGATAATGGTATTTCATTGCAAAAAACAAACCCCGTTGACCATCTTTCATTTATCGGCAGCAGGGCGATGGGTGCGTTGGAATACGAGCCTGCACAAAAATTGGGTAACAATTCGGCTTTTTCGGTCGATGTGCAAAAGTTGTATGAATTTGCAAAACAGGTTTTGAACGAAAGAGAAACCACAATCGTAACCCAAGAAAATTCTATTCTTTGGCAAGATTTGGTGAAAATCAGTTCTTCGCCCGGCGGAAAACGCCCCAAAGCGATAGTTGCGTTAAACAAAACCACAGGCGAAGTTATTTCGGGGCAAGGGATTATTCCCGAAAATTTTGAGCATTATATTTTAAAGTATGATGACAATTCGACTTACCCTTTTGCCAAGTTAGAATATGTTTATTATCAAATGGCTCAAAGTGCAGGAATTGAAATGATGCCGTCGGAACTTCGTGCCTATTCCGGTGTAACACATTTTCTCACGCAGCGTTTCGACCGCAAAGAAAATGAAAAAATACACACGCAAACTTTGGCGGCAATGTCGCCAACGGCAGATAGTTACGAAGATATTTTTGCCGTCATTCGCCGGTTGAATTTGTCGTACGAAAGCAGTCGCCAGCAATTTTTACGAATGGTTTTCAATGTCGTTGCTCGAAACGTGGACGACCATTCCAAGAATTTTTCGTTTTGTATGAATAAAAATGGCGTTTGGCAATTGTCGCCTGCCTATGATTTGACGTACAGCGTAGATTTGACCGCCCCTGCATACGTCAACACTCATTCGCTAACGATAAACGGTAAAAACGAAGGCATTACTCGCAAAGATTTGGAAACGATTGCTTTGAATAATGATATTCAAGATTATAATTCGTTGATTGACAGCGTTGTCGAAGCGGTTTTTAAATTTGAAGACTATGCCAAAAATTGGGGAATTAATGAGCAACTAATCAAAAATATCAAAAATGATTTTGTAAAGATATGATTGTGTGAAGTTATTTCATAATTTTGCACAATGCTGTGTGTGTCAAATTAATTTTAGAATTTGCGTAAAAAAATAATCCCATGAAAAACATTCTCAACTTCCTCACAGAACTCAACGCCAACAACAATAAACCGTGGTTTGACGCTCACAAAAAAGAGTATAATAATGTAAAAACCGAATTTAACAATTTTGCCGAAAAACTCATTCGCAGCCTTTCGGCAATCGACCCGCAATTGGGCAATTTGGAACTAAAACAATGCACTTATCGCATCAATCGTGATGTGCGGTTTAGTAACGACAAACGTCCGTACAAAACACATTTTGGCGCGTATTTTTGCCCCGGTGGCAAAAAATCGGGTATGGCGGGCTATTATTTTCACATAGAAGCTCCCGATTCGCAATTTATTGGCAATCACTTGTTGGCAGCTGGCACGCATTGCTCTATGCCCAATGTGCTTACCAGTATGCGTACCGAAGTGTTCGACAATACCGAAGAATTTTTAAACAATATCGGGCGAGCTTCATCATTTTATTTAGACCGTGAAAATGCTTTAAAAAATGTACCAAAAGGTTTTCCCAAAGAGTTTGAACACGCCGATTTACTTAAATTAAAAGATTATTGTTTGTGTCAAACTTTTTCAACCGAACAGTTACTGTCGCCCGATTTATTTGATTTTGTTGTTGCGGAATTTGCAAAAACAGTTCCTTTTGTGCAGCAAATGAATAAGGCGATTAGGTATGAGTTAACAAGTTGACGAGTTGACAAGGAAACGAGGAGTTAGGAAATAGGTTTCTCTTTGCGTCATTCCTGCGCAGGAATGACGTAAAAAATAAAAGTTAGAATGGCAGAAAAATCAAAAAAATCCTACGTAGTATGGAAAGGTTTCCAAACCGGTATTTTCGATAATTGGAATAGTTGCAAAGAAGCAATTACCGGTTATCAAAATGCTGTGTATAAATCGTTTGCCTCGCTTACAGAGGCGCAACAAGCCTTTGCCGATAAAAATTATATGGCGCAGAAATTTGCACGTCCGAGTGCTGTGCCGCAAGGAAATTTCAACAGCGAAAGCATTGCTGTAGATGCTGCGTGTAGCGGCAATCCGGGCGATATGGAATACAGGGGTGTATATGTAAAAAATAATCAAGAACTTTTTCGAGTGGGACCATACGCACAGGGAACCAATAATATAGGCGAATTTTTGGCAATTGTACACGGTTTGGCGTTTTTGAAACAACGCAAGAGCAATTTGCCCATTTACACCGATTCTATGACAGCACTCAGCTGGATTCGCAACAAAAAATGCAACAGCAAACTTGTGCGTACGCCGCTGAATGTACCAATTTTTGAACTCATTGCCCGCGCCGAACAATGGCTTGCTATAAATACATATACCACAAAAATTATAAAATGGGAAACCGCCCAATGGGGCGAAATTCCCGCCGATTTTGGACGGAAGTGAAAAAAATGCTTAAAATAATTGTTTCTTAAAAAGGAAACAATTATTTTTGCTGTAAAAATGAGATAGATGGAAGATTATAAATTTCGAGTTGATTTTTTGGACGAAGCAAAAGAATTTTTGGACGGACTTGACGAAAAAGCAAGAAATAAAATTATTTACAATATTTGGAAATCTCGCAGTGTGAACGATAAAGAACTATTCAAAAAACTTCAAGACGAAATATGGGAATTTAGAACAAAATTCAACAAGACTTATTACCGGCTTTTTGCTTTTTGGGACAAATCCGATACAATCGACACCGTGGTAATTTCCACTCACGGATTGATTAAGAAAACCGACAAAATTCCGACAACTGAAATTGAACGGGCAGAAAAATTGAGAGAAAAATATTTTAATAAAAAAACGAGCAAGAAATGAAAACGTACAGTTTAGAAGAATTGACCGACACATATATCGGCAAAAAGGGGAGTGCGAAACGAGATGAATTTGAAAATGAACTTCGTCTTGATTTGTTGGGATATGCTATTAAACAAGCGCGGCAAGAGCGTAAATTGACACAAGGAGAATTAGGCGAACTTGTAGGCGTAAAAAAAGCACAAATTTCTAAAATTGAAAACAGTTCAACCGATGCCCGATTTACTACAATAATTAAGGTATTCAAAGCATTGGGCGCGCGAGTTAATTTTAATGTTGAGTTGAATCAACGACAATTTGCTTACTAAATAAAAATTTAAAACTAAAAAATCATGACAACAATAATTTTTGTATGTATTATAGCAATTATACTTATTGATTATGTAGTAGAGCGTTGGTTGGAATATATAAATGCCAAACATCGTAAAACCGCTCTACCCGAGGAGTTACAAGATATTTACAACGCTGAAGAATACGACAAACAACAACGCTACGAACAAGCAAAATCGAATATTTCGTTTTGGTCGAGTACGGTTTCTACGGTTGCAATTCTTGTATTATTATTTTGTAGTGTTTTTGCGTGGTTAGATACGTGGATTTATTCCACATTCGGCACTGCCACTCAACCGCTGAACCACATTTGGGCGGGATTGTTATTCTTCGGAATTTTAGGATTTGCCGCCGACTTGGCAGGCAAACCGTTTGAAATTTACAATACATTTGTAATAGAAGAAAAATTCGGTTTCAATAAAATGACGCCAAAATTATTTGTAATTGACACCCTAAAATCATGGCTTTTGACCGGCTTGCTTGGCGGCGCAATTTTGGTTGCATTGCTTGCGCTTATGGCGTATTTCGGCGAGTGGTTTTGGTTGTATGCGTGGGTGTTTATTTCGGTTATAATGATTTGCATGACCATGTTTTACTCGTCGCTTATAGTGCCGTTGTTCAACAAACAAACGCCTTTGGAAGAGGGCGAATTGAAACAGGCAATCACTGAATTTGCCGACAAAGTAGGTTTTAAATTAGACAATATATATGTAATCGACGGCTCAAAACGCAGCACCAAAGCAAACGCATATTTCAGCGGACTTGGCGCAAAAAAACGCATTGTGCTCTACGATACGCTTATTCAAGAAATGACTACGGAAGAAATTGTAGCCGTGCTTGCCCACGAAATTGGGCATTATAAAAAGAAACATACTCGCTCAATGATAATTGCATCGCTTGCGCAAATGGGCGTACTGCTTTTTGTGTTGGGCTTGTGCGTGCGCTTGCCGTTATTTACCGAAGCGCTTGGCGTGTCGTATGAAGAAGGAAAATATCATATAGCATTATTGGTATTTTCGTTGTTGTACACACCGCTTTCGTTTGCAATTTCGCTACTGTTTAATTATGTGTCACGCAAAAATGAATTTGAAGCCGATGCCTACGCTGCGCAAAATTATTCGGCAGAAAGTTTGGTGCAGGCTCTGCGAAAATTATCAAAACGCAATCTTTCAAACCTTACTCCGCACCCGTGGTATGTGTTTTGCTATTATTCACACCCCGATTTGTTGCAGCGGTTACAGGCTTTGAAAAAGAATTTTTAAAATTACTTTTATGAGAAAAAATTTCTTGAAAATTAGTTTGCTTGCAGCCATAGGCTTGGCAAGTGCGGTGTTTATTTCGTGCAAAGACGATAAACCAACTCCAATTCCCGAAAATGCGGTGTTAATTAATGGTGTATATTGGGCAAATAGCAACGTTGATGCCTTTGGCTCTTTTGCTGCCACACCCGAAAGTCCGGGAATGTTCTATCAATGGAACAGAAAAAAAGCGTGGAGTGCAACAGAACCAGCAGCAGGTATTGTCATAGATAATTGGGATGCAACAATACCCACAGGCTCAACATGGGGAAAGGCTAACGACCCCAGCCCCAAAGGCTGGCGAGTGCCAACCGAAAAAGAACAACTAAGTTTGCTTGATACCGAAAAAGTAACAAACGAATGGATTATTCAAAATGGCGTAACTGGACGTAAATTTACCGATAGGGCTACCGGCAACTCTCTTTTCTTCCCGACAGTGGGTTACCGCTACATTAGTACTGGTAAGCTCGGTGGTGCTGGTATGCATGGTTTTTATTGGAGCTCTACGCCTCCCGAGAGTCGCGAGACGGACGCTTGCTACTTACACCTCTATGAGATTGTTGCTTTCGAGAATTACGAGTACCGTAATTTCGGCTTTTCCGTTCGCCCTGTGCTCGCAAAATAATTAGTTGTCTGAAGCAGGATTTTCAGAATTAATAGGATTTTTTCTTGTTCTAATTCTGAAAATCCTAAAATCCTGTAAATTCTGATTCAGACATTTTTTGTAGGGGCGAAATATTTTTCGCCATTACTTGTTTTTTTGAAAAAGAAGTTATCTTTGTAAGGAATTAAAAAGAAAGAATTATGGAGGCAGTATTAGATAGAAGGGTAAAAATTAATCCAATCGTTAGACCTGCAAATCCGCAAAAAGAGGTTTTGACCTACGAAACTATACAACGATTAAAACGAGAGCAACAACGTTTGATTGACGCAGGAATAATTGAAAAACCTCAAATAGTTGAAGGCTTTTCGCCCAAACAATGGCTTGATTTTCAAACAGCAATTTCAATCGAAGATTACATTGCTAAAAGAGGTGTTGCTATATGAAAAAAGTTTTTTTATCTAAATATGCAGAGCATGTTATAGATAATTATTTTGAGCATTATCAATGGACAGACTACGGCACAGATATGCCCCAAAGAGCATTTAATTATTCAAGAATATTGAATTTTTTATTTCATATTGATGTTTATTGGAATGATGTTTATTCTCATAGTGGGAAAAACTTTATTGACATAGACGGTATATGTACGGTAGAATTTGCGAAAAATGAGAATGTTATAATGATTGAAAATGTAATTTTTAATTCGTAATTGATTATGTTAACAATCGGCTCCGCACTTGATGCGTTTTTCAAAAAAAGCGGTTATTACGCCCATATAAAAGAGGCGGAAATTCGCGAGCAATGGGGCGCAATTGTTGGCACAATGTTTGCAAGAGCAACTACGCATATTAGCTTTAAAAACGGCACAATGTTTGTAACGGTTAATTCGGCGGCAATAAAACACGAATTGTTTGTAAATAGGACAACAATCATTTATAGAATAAACGAAAAAATAAAAGAACCCTATATAAAAGAAATAAAATTTCGATAAAAACGTTGTTTTTCTAATTGTTGTTTCAAGATAATTATTACATTTGCACTCTGTAAATTTAAAATAAAGAAGATATAAAACCAAAACCATGAAAAAAACGCTTCGATTATATTCAAAAATTTTACTGGTAGTAGTGGCATTTATGGGAACTACGAATGTTTTTGCACAAAGTCCATGTATTGATTTTCATAAGAGAAAATGTAAACGTCAAGATGTAAGTTCACCGTATGTAATTTCATCGGAATCGCGGAGCGCCATGTTTTTGAAAGGGCAAACTTCGGAATTTCGTTTGACAATTTATCAAGGAAAGGATTATCGCATCACAATTTGTAACGACGAAGTGCTTGGTGATAATATTGGTATGGCAATTATAGACCGTGAAACCGGCGAGCCATTGTACAATAACAAAGATTTTAATTATGTGCGCGATTTTGAATTTACAGTTTTGATGACACGTGAAATTAAAATCGTAATTTCAGTTCCCGACGATAGCGGTTCAATGAAACCAAAAGGTGATTTCAGAACAAAGCAAGCCGACGGAATGGGCTGTTTGGGCGTGTTGATAGAAGAAATGATAACACCTAAAAAAGGATTTTAGGGTTTAGGCACGAGGTTTTTAGGGCTTAGATACGAGGTTTTAGGAACAAGATACAAGGTGGTTTTCACTATTCTGTTATTCAGTTATTCAATTATTCAATCATTATAATACAGGTATGGCTTACGCAGAAATACACACCGAAAAAGGTGTGATGAAAGTAGAATTTTACGAGCAAGACGCTCCAAAAACTGTTGAAAATTTTATAAAACTTGCACAATCGGGCTTTTACGATGGATTGAAATTCCACCGCGTAATTCCCGATTTTGTAATACAGGGCGGTTGCCCAAATTCTCGTGAAGGCGCAAAAGGAATGGCGGGAACCGGTGGACCCGGTTATCAAATTCCCTGCGAATTGACAGGTGGCAATCAATATCACGACCGTGGCGTACTTTCAATGGCTCATGCCGGACGAAATACCGGAGGCTCACAATTTTTTATCTGCCACAGTCGCAACAATACTTCACATTTAGACCGTCAGCACACCTGCTTTGGAAAAGTAATCGAAGGCATGGATGTGATTGACGATATTCGCCAAGGCGATGAAATAGAGAAAATTATTATAGTTTAGGAAACAGGAGTTAGGAAATAGGAGACGAGGAGACAGGACAAAATCTCAAATCACAAAGTTTCAAACCTATAGCCTAAAACCTAAAACCTAAAACCTAAAACCTAAAACCTAAAAAATGAATATAGCACTTATAGGATATGGCAAAATGGGCAAAGAAATTGAAAAAATTGCTCTTGAACGTGGTCATACAATTTCACTTATTATAGATATTGCCAATGCAGGAGATTTGAATGTTGCCAATCTTACACAAAAAAATATAGATGTGGCAATAGAATTTACTACACCGGCTACGGCTTACAACAATTATTTGATTTGTTTTGAGGCTGGTGTTCCCGTAGTTTCGGGTACAACCGGTTGGCTCGAAAAATTCAATAGTATACAAGATTTGTGCGATACACAGAATAGAGGATTTTTCTATGCCTCAAATTTTAGTTTGGGTGTAAACATATTTTTTGCTCTCAACAAACGACTTGCCGAATTGATGAACCCGTACAATGATTATGATGTGGCAATTGAGGAAATTCACCACACACAAAAGTTAGATGCGCCAAGCGGTACGGCTATTACGTTGGCACAAGATATTGTGGCAGCAATTGACCGTAAAAAATCGTGGCAATTAAATGATTTTAACTCTGTTGACGAATTACAAATTACGGCAAAACGTTTGGGTAAAGTGCCCGGCACACACACCATAACCTACGATTCGGAAGTTGATAGCATAGAAATTTCGCATTGCGCAAAATCACGTAAAGGGTTTGCTTTGGGTGTGGTAATTGCGGCTGAATTTATGAAAGATAAAACGGGATTGTATGGAATGAACGATTTACTTGGAATGTAATTGAATTTAGGTCTATATCCCTAATTCCTATAACCTAACCCCTAATCCCTAAAAAACATGAACCTTCTAAAAAAAATATTCACCAACAAATGGGTACTGTTCTCAATTGTATCGCTGTGCTACATTTTGTGGGTAATTTGGCTTGATAACTATTGGTGGTTGCTTGGTGAAATTATAATTTTCGATTTGTATATCACAAAAAAAGTGCCGTGGGCATTTTGGAAAATTTATAAACCCGAAAATAAATTTATGAAATGGATTATGGGCTGGGTCGATGCAATTATTTTTGCGGTTATTGCAGCTTCGTTCATTCGTATATTCTTTTTTGAAGCCTACACAATTCCTACGTCTTCAATGGAAGGCACGTTGTTGGTTGGCGATTTCTTGTTTGTAAGTAAATATCACTACGGACCGCGTCCGCCAATGACTCCGATTTCGTTTCCTTTTGTGCACCATTCCATGCCGGGCAGCAATGGCATGACAAAATCGTTTAGCACAGCGTGGCAACGTCCGTACCGGCGCATGGCAGGTTTGACAACAGTTAAAAACGACGATATTGTGGTGTTCAATTTCCCCGAAGGCGATTCGGTAATTCTTACTCGACAAAGTCAAAGTTTTTATCAATTGAAACGTGATTTCCCGAGTGTCATTATGCCGCTTGCTCCACGTGATTATCAGCGATTTTTGCTATTGCAAAGAGAGCACACAAATAATGATGCTCTTTTCTACGCTTATTTTGCCGATTCTATTATTTACCGTCCGGTAGATAAACGTGAAAATTATATAAAACGCTGTGTTGCCATAGCTGGCGACACTTTGGTGTTGCGCAACGGACGGGTAAATGTGAACGGCAAAGACCAAAAACCGATTGAAACGTTGCAATTCCGTTACGATGTGATTACGCAGGGCGGCATGAAAATTCGCCAGTCGATTATCGACGATTTGGGCATACGCGAATATGGGTACAGTGGCGAAGGATTTACTATGTTGCTGAATGATAGTCAAGTAGAAGCAATAAAAAAACTATCGGTAGTTACTAAAGTTGAGAAAGCCGAAATGTTGCCGGGGCAATGGTACAAACAAATTTTCCCGCAAAACTCAAATTTTGTGTGGAACAAAGACTTTTTCGGGCCACTTATAGTGCCTCAAAAAGGCGCAACCGTAGCGTTGAATATCGACAATTTGCCTTTGTATCAACGAATTATAGAGGTGTATGAAGGAAATTCATTACGGGTAGATGGCTCTGATATTTACATAAACAATGAAAAAGCCGATAGCTACACTTTTGCAATGAATTATTATTGGATGATGGGCGACAATCGCGATAACTCGCAAGATTCACGGTTTTGGGGCTTTGTTCCCGAAGACCACATTGTGGGAAAACCAACATTTATTTGGCTTTCGCTTAATGAAAAAGGAAGGTTCCCGTTCAATATGCGTTTTGGGCGAATGATGCGTGGTATAAAAACCCCCTAAATCCCCCTAAAGGGGGACTTTAAGAAAATGATAAAATCATTTTCTTGTCTCCTCCCCTTAAGGGGAGGTCGGGAGGGGTTACACCTCATTCGTTAGCGATTTCCCTTCGGTAAATTCCTGAATGTTTTCCAAAGTAGTTTGCGCTATGTTCGACATTGCTTCTTTTGTGAAAAAAGCTTGATGCGATGTAACCAGCACATTGTTGAACGAAAGCAAACGGGCGAGCACATCGTCGTCCAACACAATATCCGACATATCTTCAAAGAAATATTCTTCCTCTTCCTCGTACACATCGAGTCCGGCGGAACCTATTTTTTTTGATTTCAATCCTTTGATTAAAGCGTTGGTGTCTATCAGTTTTCCTCGTCCGGTGTTTATAATCATCACGCCGTCTTTCATTTTTTCTATACTGCTCTGATTTATAATATATTCCGTTTCTTTTGTAAGCGGGCAGTGTAGCGAAATAATATCGGATTGGCGGTAAATTTCGTCAAGCGAAGTGTATTTAATTCCCAATTCTTTGGCAAAATCGTGGTCGGGGTAAATATCGTAGGCTAACACTTTCATTCCCATAGCACACAAGGTTTTTATAAGAATTTTCGCAATTTTTCCCGTGCCTATAATTCCGGCAGTTTTTTCGTTCATATCGAAACCAAGCAATCCGTGTAAGGCAAAATTTCCCTCACGAGTGCGAGAATAGGCTTTGTGCGTTTTGCGATTGAGTGTGAGCATAAGTGCAAGCGTGTGTTCAGCCACTGCGTAGGGCGAATATGCCGGCACACGCACAACTTTTATTTTGCCTTTTGCTGCTTGCAAATCCACATTGTTGAAACCGGCGCAACGCAACGCAATCAATTTTACGCCATTTTTTGCCAAAATATCAATCACTTCGGCATCAATTGTGGCATTGACAAAAGCGCACACCACTTCGGAACCTTTTGCCAAAACGACACTATCTTTATTTAACTGCGCTTCGTAATAATTAAATTCAAAGCCAAAATCGGCATTGTGAGCATCGAACGAAGCCGAATCGTAGGGCTTGGTGTCGAAAAAAGCAATTTGGGTTTTCATGTTTTTTTAGGAATTAGGGGTTAGGGAATAGGAATTAGGACAATGTGATATTCGTTGTTTGTGTTTTTGCAAAAATATTGTTTCTTTATGTAATATGCTAATTTTTTGGTATGTTCTACCTCATAAAATTAATATTTTTATGTGTTTGAAATTTTCAAAAATACATTACCTTTACGGAAAATTTAAAAAAGTAGCATGAAAAGATTCGTTTTTATATTTTCAACATTTTGGGTGTTATTTAGTTGCCAAAATACCAAACAGAATACTGATTTCAATAATGGTATTGACAAAAGAATATTACAAATTGTTGATTCGTTGCCATTACCTCCCGATGTATATTTTGTTACTGTTGATTTCACCGTAGATACATTGCTAAATCCAATTATAATAATTGTAAACGGTGGCGTGCTTCCTGCGCCACCAATGCCACCGGAACCGCTGAGAAAAGTTTTGCTTACAGAAGTGGAGTGGTTTAAAGGGTATAAAAAGTATAATGACCGGTATATTATTTTTACAAAATGCAATTATTTTACATACTACCCACATGATGATAAATTCGACAAATTTGTGATTGTCGATAGTTTGCAATTTGATGAAGAGGCTTTTGAAAAATATGATTATTATGAGTGGGATAATGTGTTGGGAAGAAGATACGAACTAATAAAGAAAGTTTATCGTATAGAAAAAAATGACAGATTGGTGCTTTTAGATAGAGATATTTTTCACTATTAAATTCTGGATTGCTTCACTTCGTTCGCAATGACGCTCTTTGGAGAGTTTGCACAAAGCAACAAAAGAGCGTCATTACGAGGAACGAAGCAATCCAATTTTTACGAATAACTAGTAATCGTCCGCATAATTCCCCGCGCCAACGCTTGCAATTCCTCATCAGAAATACAATACGGCGGCATGGTATAAATAAGTTTTCCAAACGGGCGTAGCCACACGCCATTTTCCACAAATAATGGTTGAATACGGTGCATATCAACCGCTTCTTTCATTTCCACAACGCCAATTGCGCCGAGTACACGCACATTGGCAACGGCATGATGCATTGCAAGAGGTTGTAACAATTCGGTTAATTGTGTTTCTATTCGTTGAATATTTTTTTGCCATGAACTTTCCAAAAGCAAATTAATACTTTCGCAAGCCACGGCGCAGGCAAGCGGATTTGCCATAAAAGTTGGTCCGTGCATAAACACAAATGGTGGATTATTGGAAATAGTGTACGCAATTTCGCTCGTGCACAATGTTGCCGCAAAACTCATATAACCGCCGGTAAGCGCTTTGCCTGTGCACATAATATCGGGTT
This sequence comes from Bacteroidota bacterium, assembly GCA_009786075.1. Classification (GTDB taxonomy): domain Bacteria; phylum Bacteroidota; class Bacteroidia; order Bacteroidales; family UBA1715; genus WQTX01. The sequence continues at coordinate 28,916 of WQTX01000029.1, forward strand.
GCACGGCGGCATATTCACAGGCAAAAAGTTTTCCGCTGCGCCCAAATCCGGTGGCAATTTCGTCGGCAATAAGTAGAATATCGTATTCTTTACAAAGTTTTGCAAGTTCTCGCAAAAATTGCGGGTGGTAAAAATACATTCCGCCTGCGCCTTGCACAATTGGCTCTACAATAAATGCGGCAATTGTTTTGTGCTGTGTTTCAAATAATTCCCGCACTTCGTTCAAATCTTCTTCGTGCCATTCACCATGAAAAGTTGATTGCGGACGGGAAACAAAAAATTGACAAGGTAATGAACGGGAAAACAGTGAGTGCATACCGGTTACAGGGTCGCACACCGACATGGCATTCCATGTGTCGCCATGATAACCGCCGCGAATGGTGGCAAATGATTGCTTCTGCGGTCGTCCGGCGGCATAATTATATTGCATCGCCATTTTCATGGCAACTTCTACGGCTACAGAACCGCTGTCGGAATAAAAAACGTGTTGTAAATTCTGCGGAACTATCGAAAGTAATTTTTGCGTAAGCTGCATTGCCGGAGCGTGCGTGAGACCACCAAACATAACGTGCGAAAATTTCTCGATTTGCGTGTGCAGCGCAGCATTCAACCGTGGATTGTTGTAACCATGTATAACCGACCACCAACTCGACATTCCGTCAATAATTTTTTCGCCGGTTGCCAATTCTAAATATACGCCTTTTGCCCCAACAATTTCAAATGTGGGCAACGGATTGGTTGCCGATGAATAGGGGTGCCAAATGTGGTTTTTGTCTATTTTGTTCATTTATATCCAAAATTTGTGTAAAACTATTCTTCGTGTCTTTTTGTCTTCGTGCCTTCGTGTTTATTTTTTTACGCGCTTGCGCGCTTTTATTGTAAACACGAAGACAGAAAGACATGAAGACACGAAGTTTTTTTATTTTAGGTAATAGCGCAGATTGTTATTTTATGTAATACAAAATCCTGCCGTCGCAAAATTACGAATATCATCGGTAATATTCGCACCGTTTGTTGTTAAATAATCGCCTGTAATCGAAGCATTTATTCCTGTGTGTAGGGCTTTTTCCTGTATATGTTGTATAGCCAAACGTCCGCCTGCAAAACGCAAATATGCTTTTGGATTTATCAAGCGAAACATGGCAATTGTGGTCAAAATTTCGTCGTCGGAAAGGGGAGGAGTGCCATATAATGGCGTTCCTTGTATGGGATTTAAAATATTCAAAGGTATTGATACAATATTCAAATCATGCAATGCAAATGCCAATTCAATTCGCTGCTCCATAGTTTCGCCCATACCAATAATTCCGCCCGAACACACTTCCATGCCAATGGATTGTGCCGTACGAATGGTTTCAATTTTTTCGTCAATCGTATGCGTGGTGCAGAGTTGCGAAAAAAACGAAGGCGCAGTTTCCAAATTACAATGATAGCGTTTTACGCCTGCTTTTTGCAAAAGCAATAATTGTTCTTTGCTTAACAACCCCATTGAAGCACATAAAGCAATGGGCGATTTTTGAGAAATTTCGTTAAAAATTTCAATGCAAGCGTTAAGCGTTTGCGGCGAAACACTTCGTCCACTCGTTACCAACGCATGACGGTGCACACCGGCTTTGCCGTTTGCCACTGCTTGTTCTACGGCTACATTTGTATCTATACAATCGTAAATTTCAATGTTACTCGTATTGTGCGCCGATTGACTGCACCATTTGCAATTTTCGCTGCACAAGCCCGATTTTGCATTGGTTATGGAGCATAAATGAAATGAATTGCCGCAAAAATGTTCTCGTATTTCATTTGCAGCGTTGTACAATTCTTGTTTGTTTGAATGGTTTGCAAGTTTGCAGGCTGTTTCAAATGAAATTTTGGTGCCGGATTTTATTTCTTTGCAAATTTGTTGTATTGAGAACATAGTTTTTTATTTGGTGGAAAATATAGAATTCCGCTCGTTGTGTGTTCGTGCATTTATCACTCAATCATTTCGTTGGTTATTGTCATGGTATATTCTGCCGCCGATTTTGATTTTTTCTGATATGTCCAATTTTCTGCCTGCCATAATTGCTTTTCTAATTTCTCGTCATTGACATAAGTGTCAAAAACTAATTCATTAAAATATCCTATTCCGTGCATAGTCAAGCAATCATGAGCCCAGTCGTTTAACGAACCATCAATAACTCTGATTACTTTTTCCTCCGCTGGAAGAAGAACCACCTCTTTTTTATTTTTAGTATCATACGAACTTGGTTCGCGCTCAAACTTCAAAGTGATTGTTTCTTGGGTTGAGTTTTTTACTTTAAATGTATAAGAAGCCCAATAATCACAGCCTGAAAAAAGAAACAGGCTCAAAATGAATAGATAAAATACTTTTTTCATATTAATTAATCGTTTAATGTTTCTAAATTTATTACGAGAGTATATTTGCCACTATTATTTGCTTTTCCCAATGAAAAATCCCAAAATTTTCTTTGAGAAAGTGTTTTTTCTTGTTTTATGTCATCTATGTATATGTCAAAAAGTTCGATAATTTCATCGGGGCGATAAATATCTTTTGCCTTTTTATCTCCGTCATAAACTACTTTGGAACCAATAATAATTTTCTCTCTCGAAGCAACAATGTAACTCTCTTTTGAACTTATCCAAAAATCCGTTTTTGATTTCGGAACGATTTTTAAAGTTTTGTCGACGAGTTCATTCTCAACTATAAACTCATATGACTTGCCATAAACTGTACCAAGTTCTGGTACGCAACCAAAACAACAAGGCAAAAGACACAAAACAACAAATAATCTATTCTTCATACATTCTCTTTAATAATTCAACTTTTTTTCAAAACGACTTCTTTTTCCATTGCGCTGTCCGCGAATGACGGCTAACGGGGTGGCGGCTTTGCGAGGGCGGGGGTTTCACAAAGGTTCGGGCGGGCGATAAACTTCCAAATCCGCACAAAACTGTCTGCGGGCATACACCCCCGCTTGCGTGAAA
>WQTX01000030.1 GCA_009786075.1 Bacteroidota bacterium
TTCCGTGTGGGTCGCGGTCAAGAGTTAATTGTTTCGCAATAGCGGCAGGCAAACTGTTATATACTTCGGCACTGTGCGCTGTAAGTCCTTGCAATGCTTTTTGCACATCGGTTTCATGTGCCAACAAGTCGTTCAATTCCGAAATAAGAACTTTCATTTCGGGAATAAATTCAATCAAACCTTCGGGAATAAGAGCAACGCCGAAGTTTTCTTTGTTGTTGCCGCGAGCTTCTACCACGTCGGCAATGCTTTTTACCACTTCGCCAAGTGTTTGTTTTTTCGCCTCCACTTCTTCCGAAATTATACAAATGTTTGGTTGCGTTTGCAAAGCACATTCCAAACCAATGTGAGAAGCCGAACGACCCATTAATTTAATAAAGTGCCAATATTTTTTTGCGGAATTTGCATCACGCATAATGTTTCCAATTAGCTGAGAATACACTCTGCATGCTGTGTCGAAACCGAATGACGTTTCAATCATTTCGTTTTTCAAATCGCCGTCGATAGTTTTGGGGCAACCAATTATTTGAATACCGGTATTTTTTTCAATATAATATTCGGCAAGCACACAAGCGTTGGTGTTTGAATCGTCGCCGCCAATAATTACTAATGCTTTGATTCCTAATTTATTGCAAATTTCCACACCTTTATCGTATTGTGCAGTTTCTTCCAATTTTGTGCGTCCGCTGCCAATCATGTCGAAACCGCCTGTATTACGATATTCGTCTATGATTTCGGCAGTTAGTTCCATATATTTATGGTCAACCAATCCGCCGGGACCACCAAGGAAACCGTATAATTTATTTGCAGGATTAAGTTTTTTCAAACCGTCGAAAATACCCGAAATCACATTGTGTCCGCCCGGAGCTTGACCGCCCGAAAGAATTACGCCCACGTTAATTACCGGTTTTTCTTGTGAACACGAGCAACAACCTTCTTCAAATGTTAAAATCGGCATTCCGTAGGTGTGCGGAAACAATTTTTGAATATCGGCTTGGTCGGCAACCGATTGAGTTGCTGCGCCGGTTACAACTTTCACGCTACCACCTTGTAACGATTTTGGTAATTTGGGAGCGTATGCTGCACGCTCTTTTTGTAATGCACTTATTGTCATAAGTTTATAATTTAATGATTTATGAATTTTTTAATTTAATTGCCGCAAAGGTACGAATTAATTATTAATGGTTAACGATTAATGATTAATTATTTTGAACGCTGATGACACGGATAACGCGGATTTGCACAGATTAATAAATTAAAATCTGTGTAAATCCGCGTCATCTGCGTTATCCGTGTTCTTTTATTTTGTTCTCAATAATCCGAATCGTAATTATAGCTACCGCCGCCGCCAAAATCGTCGTAACCCTCATCGTCAAATTCTTCATCGAACTCATCGTCTAAGTCATCGAACTCGTCAAAATCTTCGCCTTCTTCCAAATCGTTGAACATTTCGGCAAATTCATCGTCATCGTGCAGTGTTTGCAGGGGCGCATTGCCTATTTCGTGCGAACAAATTGGATACTCTACTTTTGCCTTTGGTTTTACAATATCGGTCAAAGTTATAAACAATGCTCTATCACCCAAGAAATCGAATTGATAAATCAATTTATCGTCAACTTTCGTAATGTGCTGATTTAAAACCTCTTTTTCCATTGGAAGCGTTTTAGTATCTTCATCGCACATATCCATCGGGGTAATTTGTTGCAATTTATCCCAATCATCATCGGAAACAAAAAACGATGCTATTTGCGCATTGTTGTAATCGCAAGCATCTTGAATTGCTTTGTGAAGCGAAAGGAAGGTGTCGTTTTCCGAAATTTCTATTGTACGGGCAAATAGTTCGTTTTCATCGGAAATAATTCGTAGTTTGTATATCATAAGTATTATGTATTAAAATTTTTACAAAAATATTATTTATGGTAATAATTAAATGGAAATAAATTCATTATACGTTACAATTTTTGTCTGATTGTGAAATTGAAGGGTCAACAAATCCTTATCGCCGGTCAAAAGATAATCGGCTTGAACGGTATGAGCTAACGACAATAAATATAAATCATTAGCATCTCGTAAATGAGGTGCTGCAACAATGTCTGTTAGAGATACCTCAACACAGGAATTTTCCAACAATTCCAAAGTACTCACAATACGTTCCTCTGTAACATATTTTCTAATTTTCTCACTCGAAGCAATTCGTATAAATTCCGCTTTCAATTCGGCACAATAATACACAGCAATTGTATCGTCGTTGCATAAAGAACGCAACTCCAATAGTCTTTTGCCTATAAGCAATGAAATCCAAAGATTGGTGTCAATAATAATTCTACACTTTCGCATAACGTACCGCTTTCACTTCGTTCATTATATCTTCATCGGTCAATGGAACATTTTTAGGACTGTTTTTAATATATTCGTCCCAAAGATTTTGTTTGCTATTAACCAACCACCCCATTTTGTCGGCAAAAAGTTGAAAAAATACCATATCGGATTGAGGCATTTTTACATAAATTCCCTCACGCATAGCGTTTTTCACTGAAATTCTTCTCGCACTTCTTTTTATTGTTGCTGTTGCCATAATTGTAATTTTTACATTATTCCACAAAAATAATACATTCTTCCTAAAAAAACAATAGCATAAAAAAGTAGAGATGCAGCATGCTATATCTCTACTTTTATTTTTTGTAAAAAGATTTTTCTAAAAACCTGCTTCTATAAATTATCTTTTCACACAACGAACCGACCGCCCATCTGTGCAAGGCGTACCACCCACGCTGGCATAACCGCTGATATTATTAAAAGTCAAGCAGTCGCCATAGTAGCCATTGCCCCACACGGAACTACTCCAATATCCGCCACGCACGCTTGCATTGCCATCGCTGCTACTGCGAGTACCTGCTGCAGGCAAGAATATCATATTTCTTTCTGAGCCTCCATCACCTCCTATCGTTATTACCACAAATCCAAATTCTTTTCCAGTTACTCCGTTCAGGGTTGTTAAAGTATGCCCCCCCATATCTGCCAAATCAGAAATTTCATCTCTCGTAGGCAAACGCCACCCTGCGGGACACGCACTTTGCGCTTCGCTACATGTGTATAAATTGCCGGCATGGTGCGGTTGCAAAACAAATGTACCACGACTACCAACATTACAAGTTGCCCATTTTACTCCTCTGAGTTCTACATATTCTGCACTCGCCGCAGTGCTTGTAGTTTGGGGCTGGGTTTTTGGGGTGGTTGTAGTGGTGGTTTGGGGTTGAGTTTTAGGCGTAGTTGAGGTAGTTGGTTTCTCATATTTTTTTACTTCATTGTACAATTTATCGAAATCAAATGGCAATCCTTGTGAAGTTAAATCCTCCATTCCCGTGAATGTTCCGTCTAATTCAATTTTGTCCACTATCCCCCACGAAATCATATCTTTCTGAATTAATACAACATCACACCATGCGGGACAATCACTTAAATAAAATCTGACCAATTTTTTATTCCCGTCGACAATTGTGGACATATGTTCGATTTTACATTTCACACGCATAGATTCTCCGTCTAACTGCACCGTATTGATTAAATCTTTTGTTTCTAAATTAAAAGCAAATTTTGCAGGCATTTCGCTATTGCCCCAAATTAGACCTTCAATAATAAAGGTTGATTGACCCCACACCCCCACCGAAGCAAAAATCGCAATAAAAAATACAACTAACTTTTTCAAATGGTTTCTATTCGCCATTACTCTGTTTAATTTTCCGTTCTGTTTCATAATTTCTAATTTTAAGTGATTGATATATAATTATTTATAAAGTTTCTCATTCCTTTGCGCAATCATACAAAAAAAAGCGGACTTACTGTCCGCCCTTGAGGTCTTAGGATACCCTACACTGCAACAATTAAGCCCGCATTCTCGCGAGCATTAATTATTCTGCAATGTATTGAAGTTTCCTAAGTTTCAAGGGCAGGAATAGCTAAACGCTATTTTCCACTAAGTATCATAAAGTGCTTGTAGGCACTTGGTTTTTAGTTTTTATAATTTTGAATTAATCGGCAAAAATATTACATATTGTTAGATTTGATATTTTTTGTCCATTTTGCATATCTTCACTTATGAGAAATTTACAATCAGCCTCTATTGCCGAGGCAACTATTAGGCTGTCCCAATAAGAAAACGAATATTTTTTTCGCAACAATGAGGCTCCCAATACTATTTCTTCTGTAAAATCTTGAACATGAGCAATCTCACACAACCACTTAACCGTTGCTACTATCTGCTGTTCCTCAAAACCTTTTCTAAACAAATTAGCACTAACTTCGTTGAGAACTTGCCACGAAATCACAACTTGCTTTTCCAACACCCTTGGTTCTATGTAGTCTTTAGCAATTAAAGCTTTCTCGCTACCTTTTTCAAGGAGCATATACAACCACACATTACTATCGAAGAAATATTTGTCTATCATAACACTCTTCTCGATTAAACTTAAAATTAGGGTCTATAATACTGTTTTCATCTACAAATTGAAAAAAGTCATTTACAAGTTTTTCTCTCTCTTCAGTATCTATTGCAGTATGCTTCATTTTACTAAAACTTTCCCAAAGAAAAACAATGATATTTTCGTCATTTTCATTGAGAATTCGACGAGCCAATCGAGCTTTTTTTATTTCTAATTCAGCAGTACTCATAATTTCATATTCAAATTGTAAATGCAAATATAGGTAAAATTTTTATATTTCAATGCGCTTACTCTAATAATTGTCAATTATTCAGTTGTTAAAAACCGCACAACATCAACCCCATCGGCATAATCCGAAAGCTTATTTTCTTGCGCTGCGCCCAATCGAACTATTGGTACACCGTCTATATCGAACGAACTCACAACGCATTGCAACAATTCACTATCATGTTGTAATTTTTGCGCAAGTTGTTCGGCATTTTCATACTGTTCAAAATGATTAACCGCAATTGCCGAATTATAATCGCTATTTTCGGTAAAAAGCGCATAACCGGTATCGAAATGCGGCGTGCCGGAAACTAACAGTATTGATTTATTATACTCATAGTTATTCATATATTTATTGTGCTGCGTCAAATTCCAAAATCCGTCCCATGTATCAAATAATTTTGTAAAATCGTAATTGCGAGGTACATACAATTTCGCAACCGAGCGGCAACCAAGTCCGAAATAATCGAAAATATCATTACCTAAGGCTTGTAATTCTTCAACGGTTTCGTTGCCGTTTAACACCGCCACCGAATTGCGATTTTTGCGAATAATATGCGGATATTTTCCAAAATAATACTCAAAATGACGAGCCGAATTGTTGCTACCGGTGGCAATAATCGCATCAAAATTTTTGAGTAATCCGTGTTCTATGTGAATAAAATCGGCAAATTCGGGCTCAATTTCCACTAATAAATCAAATACAAACGGTAACAAAACGGCATCTTTTGACGAAAGTTTTGCCACAAGCGCATTGCCGCTCACAAGCACACACAACGCATCGTGAAAGCCAACCATGGGAATATTGCCAGCCATAATTACGGCTATGGTTTTTGCGGGTTTTTCCGGTAAATTGTAGCTTTCAATCCACTGTTGCAAATTGTCTGCGTTGAGCATTTGGGCAATATTTGCAAGCATTTTTTTACTATTTTCTTGCGTAAACCATGGATTTTGACTTTCTGCTTTTTGCAGGATTTGTAAAAATTCGTTGGTTGGTTGCGTAAGCAATTCTTGTAATTTTTCGCCAAGTTTGGCGAAAGCTTGTATACGTTGGAGAAATACCATAAACTATATTTTTAGAACACGGATAACGCAGATGACGCAGATAACACGGATTTTTTATCTGCGATAATCCGTGTTATCTGCGTCATCTGCGTTCTAAAATTTACCGCTCATCAATTACCTCAACACCCGGAAATTTCGTTTTATCGAACACAAACGTGCTATCGGCAAGCGTTACATTCGGCTCAAAGGTGTTCACGGTAATCACATAAATATTTTTGTCTTTCGCAAAATATTCTATCTTCCAAATTTGCGATTTATCTTTTAGAATAGTCAAACGCACACTGCTAAATTCGCTATTTTTCACATCTTCGGGGTACAAATCAATCACATAAATTGCTCGATTATTTTCAAAACGTTCTTGTATAAATTTATACTTAAAACCTTTTTCGTAAATGGTAAGCATTTTTGCCGGATTGAACACTTCGCCTTGACCTTCCACATTGGCTATGCTCACTTCTTTTTCGTCAATCATGTGCGTCCACATAGTTTTTCCATCGCTATAAATAGTATTTCCCATAAGCGAAAGTTGGTATTTTTGACCTTTCAACAAAAGTGTTCCTGCCGATTTTTCCGATTTTTGAGCATCGTCTTTGGTTTTGTGTTCAAAAGTAAATCCTATTTTAATGGTTGAATACGATTTCGTTTTTGCCGATACTTGGTCTAAAATTGTTTTTGCTTTTGCGTCTTGTGCAAATGCGCAATTGAACGATACAATTGCTGTGGCGATAATTAATGCTAATTTTTTCATAATGTTAAAGCCCCCCTAAATCCCCCCCTCAAGGGGGGACTTTTAGAACTGTGGTTTATTTGTTAATACTGTTTTTATTTTATTTATTGTTTTTCTTCATTCATAACTTGACTGCCGGCAGGAAGTCCCCCTTGAGGGGGATTTAGGGGGCTATAATTTCCCCTGCACCCGTAACCCTTCCAATAATCGTTCCAAACTTTGTTCGTCGCTAATAATTACCTGCCGCGCCTTGCTTCCCTCGAATGGACCCACCACTCCGCAGGCTTCCAATTGGTCCATAATTCTACCGGCGCGGTTGTAGCCGAGTTTTAGTTTTCGCTGCAAAAGCGATGTTGAACCTTGTTGATTATTGACAATCGTTCGGGCAGCATCTTCAAACATTGGGTCGAGCGAATCGTCGTCATACGCGGCATCGTTGCCGTTGCCGCTATCGGGACTTTTGTATTCCGGCAACGGAAATGCCATGCCGTAGGATTGTTGTTCGCTTATAAAGTTCGTGATTTTTTCAATTTCGGGCGTATCTACAAAAGCGCATTGCACACGCACAAGTTCGCTACCACGAGTGATAAGCATATCGCCTTTTCCTATCAATTGATTTGCACCGGTGGAATCCAAAATTGTACGGGAATCTATACCCGAAGCCACTTTAAACGCCATACGAGCCGGAAAGTTTGCCTTAATTGCACCGGTAATAATATTTGCCGCCGGACGTTGCGTAGCTATAATTAAATGTATGCCAATGGCTCGCGCAAGTTGCGCCAAACGCGCCAAAGGCAGCTCCACTTCTTTACCTGCGGTCATAATCAAATCGGCAAACTCGTCGATTACCACCACAATGTAAGGCAAATATTTATGCCCGTGTTCGGGGTTGAGGCGGCGTTGAATAAATCGCTCGTTATACTCTTTTATGTTACGCAATTTTGCATTTTTGAGCAAATCGTAGCGCGTGTCCATTTCTATACACAGCGAATTGAGCGTTGCCACCACTTTTTGCGTATCGGTAATAATCGCCTCTTCTTCGTCGGGTAATTTTGCCAAAAAGTGTTTTTCAATACTTTGATACAGAGTAAGTTCCACTTTTTTGGGGTCAACAAGTACAAATTTCAGTTGCGCAGGGTGTTTTTTGTAGAGCAACGATGTCATTATGGCGTTCAAACCCACCGATTTACCTTGCCCGGTAGCGCCGGCAACCAATAAGTGCGGCATTTTGGTAAGGTCAAATACGTAGGTTTCGTTTGAAATAGTTTTTCCCAACGCCACCGGCAAATCCATTTTTGCCTCTTGAAAGGTTTTTGAATTAATAATACTGCGCATGGAAACAATTTCGGGGTGTTTATTCGGCACCTCAATACCAATAGTTCCTTTACCCGGAATGGGTGCAATAATACGAATACCAAGCGCAGCCAAACTCAATGCAATATCGTCTTCAAGATTTTTTATTTTTGAAATACGCACGCCGTCAGCAGGAATAATTTCGTAAAGCGTAATTGTAGGTCCAATGGTTGCCGAAATACTTTTTATGCCAATACCGTAATTTTTAAGCGTTTCTTCAATACGAGTTTTATTTTCGGCAAGCTCTTGCGTAGTTACCTCATTGTTCGACGATTGATGATTTTCAAGTAAATCAATCGACGGTAATTGGTAATACGAAAGGTCTAACGTAGGGTCGTAATCCTGCAATTCGCCTACAAAATCATCGTCAATTTCATCGTCATTGTCGAGCGTGTTGGTAATTTCAAAGTCTTCGATTTCAAATTCTTGATTATCTGTAAAATCTCCATCGTTTTCGTGGCGAGTATCGGTTATTGTGAAAGTTGCATCGGCAAATGTATTGTCTTCTGCTTTTTTAGGCTCATTTTCATTAATCAACGAAATGGTAATACCAAAATCGTTTGCTTGCGGATTTTCGGTAGTTTGTTGAATATCAACTTCTTGACCGTCATCATTCGGCGTATATGCAGTTTCGGTTATATCAATTTCAAACGGCTCATTTTCGTTTACTGAGCCTGTCGAAGTATCAAACACCTCATCGGTTGCTGAGCCTGTCGAAGCATCTTCATTATACAATGAATTTTTCACTTTATAATTTCGCCGTGAAATTACTTCGGTATTCGCAATTTTTGTTTTTGGCAATTCTTTATTTGAAGGATACGATGAAAATGTTGATAATTCTTCGCTAAAATTTGCGTTATACGCAGAATTTACACCGTTCTGCACCATGGCAGGCTCCGGTTTTATTTTGTTGTCCTCTACCCTTCTCTCGCTATCTACGGCTAATACTTTTTGGAAAAATCCCAATGAACTTTTATAGGTAAACAACAGATACGCCACAAGCAATACAATTATAATAGCTCCGGCGGGAATAGCTCCCAGCAAATCAACCAAAAACCTGTAACCAAACGTGTAGCCAAGCATACCGCCCACATTACCGTCCCACGCCGAATTGAAAAAATAACCCAAAACAAGTGATAACACAAGAATACTCACGCAAGCAATCAACACTTTTTTGCGAAGAAAGCGCACCGGAATTTGCAACAAGCGCAAACCAAACAAAGTAAAAATAAAAATAAACAGCAGCGACGACACGCCAAACCAATCATGAATGAACTTTTTTGAAACAATTGCGCCCAATTTTCCGCCCCAATTTTGAATTTCGAGTTGCGCCGAAGTGAACACTTGCCACGAGGATTTATTCAAAAGTCTATCCTGGTCTAAATCCCAAGTGAAGAAAAACGATACAAACGAAAAAGTTAAAAACACCGCAATTGCGCCACAGGTAATGCCAAGCACTATGCGTGTTCGTTTATCGTTGAAAAAGGTTTGTATATTTGACATTATTATAATCAATTCAAAAAAATGCAACGCAAAAATACACTTTAATTGTGAATTGAAAATTGAAAATTGAAAATTATTTTACTAATTGCACTTACTCATTCAGCAAATTATGAACTTCTTCTTTCAGCAGAGGTAAATCATTAACAACAATTGCCCAAATATGTTCGTCTAAAATCGTATCATAACCGTGAATAATGCGATTTCGAGTAGCAACAATCTTGCGAGCATTCGTAATTTGTATAGTGCTGTCAAAATTTAAAATTCGTTTCGTTGCTTCGCCTATAATTTCAATATTCCGCTCAACTGCCTGCTTTGTGCGCATATCTTTTTTATATTCTGCAAAAATCTTAGGACGGTCGGTAAGATAATTCTCAACGTTAGCAATTGCTGTTTTAATATCAAACAGCCACGCCTTTATTTCAAGTTCCATAAATCAATTTTTTATGTTTATTGACATTTTCCAAAAAATACGGATTTCTAATAGCCTTATGTTCAAGCAAATCAACAGGACGTTTAAGCATATCTTCCAAAGAAAATTTAAAATCATAATAATTATTGGAATAAACTCTCAACGGCATTCGTTTGAAATCAACAATTAAATCAATATCGCTTTGGTCGTTAAATTTGTCTGTCAATACCGAGCCGAAAGCATATAACGTTTTAACTTTGTATTTTTTACAAAGGTCAAGAATTGCACTCAATTTTTGCTCTATAAAATTCATTTTCTTAAATTGTAGTACAAAGATACAAATTTTTCTCAAAAAAAGCAATACCATAAAAAATCCTCAACACATTTTTTTAAAGAAAAGAAATTGTGTTGAGGATTATTCCTTCGGTTTTTGAACTGCAAAATTACAATATTTTTACAGAATACAAAAGAAACATAGACAAACGACAATTTTGCATTAAATATTTTCAAGAAAGGCATGCAAGTGTAAAGAAAAAATGTACTCTTGCGTTTGGATTATTAACAAAAATTTTGCCTATTGATAAAAACAAAACAGTGACAACAAGCATTTTATGATACTTATTGATAAAATAGCGATTTTTCTTTTTATGTTTTGTGTCGTATAAAGAAGAACCCCAAAGTCAAATAAAAATTATTCGACTTTGGGGTTTCCACAAGTTCCCTTGTAAAGAAGGATTTAGAGGAATTTTCTATCTTTTTACCACACTTATTCGTTTACCATTTACCTGTATAAAATACACACCATTGGCGTAATTCGATAAATCAACTTGTGTACCGAATGTTGTAATCAGCAATGCGCCAAATGAATTATATACTTTGATTTCGCTCGGCTCACTTATGTTTACTATGCCGGTGGTTGGGTTGGGATATACAAGAAGGTCTGATGTGGTAATATCATCAATTCCGGTACTTGGCGATACTGTTACCATACAAGTAGCTGTTTTTCCATTCGCAGTAGTAGCTGTAATTGTTGCTGTGCCAACTGCAACTGCGGTAATAAGTCCCTCATTGCTTACAGTAGCCACATTGGGATTGTTGCTACTCCACTGTATATTTGATTTGCTTGCATTACTTGGCGAAACGGTTATTGTAAGTGATTTTGTTTCGTCTATAGATAATGATATTTTTGCTGAATTAAGAGAAATAGTATTAGGTTCAATTACACAAGGAACTGTTGCTCCTTCTGCAAAAATAGAAGAAAAACCATTCCATTCCGTATTGCTCCTATATTCGTTTGCTACTGCGCATGTTAGAACATATAACTTACAGGTTTTTCGGTCTATACCATCGAAACTATTAGCTCGTGTTGCCGGAGCTACAGTGGCTTTTGAATAAATTTCAGTTATATTACAACCCGAAAAAGCATACGCAGGAATATTTGTAACATTACTGCCAATATGCGCTGTTGTTATGTTTGTACAACCGGAAAAAGCAGGGTAATCTTTTGGTCCAACAGAAGTACAATTTGTAGCATTGAAATATACACTTTGTAAACCAACACTATTTTGAAAAGCTCCATAACCAACAATAGCAACTGATTCCGGAATAGTTATCGTTGTTAAACCGTTACAATTTTGAAAAGAATAATTTCCAATATTTGTTATGCCATTACCAAAAGAAACCGATGAAAGGTTAGAACAATTTGAAAAAGCATATAAACCAATAGAAGTTACAGAATTAGGTATAACAATTGCCGACAAATTACTACAACCGGAAAAAGCACTCTGTCTAATAGTTGTAACAGAATTAGGAATGGTTATTGAAGACAAAGCAGTACATTGAAAAAAAGCATACTCCCCAATATCTGTTACAGTATTACCAATAGAAACCGAAGAAAGATTAACAACTGCTCTAAAAGCATTTTTGCCTATATTTGTTACTCCATCTTCAATAACCACACCTGTAAGTTTGTTCCATGTGCTATTGATAAAACTCGACCAAGGAAGATTATTAGTTGAAGTAAAATCTTGCATTGCTCCAGTTCCTTTAATTGTAAGTACCCCATTTTTAAGTGTTGCAATTACATCACTTGCAATGGGTGTTCCTACTTCCCATGATGGTGCTGTTTCGTCTTCTGTGATAAATTCCAATATGTCGCCGTAGGTTGTTACCCCTCTCACTGTTGTGGCATAAGCACGGAATTGATATGTTGTATTTGCGGTCAATCCTATTAAATTCCCTGTTGTGGAAACAAACCACTGCTCTGTTCCTTTAATTCGATATTCAAATCCTTGGTTTGGGTTTGGAATTTGTTCGCTGCCCATTATTATTTCTTTTTTCAACGTTGCCGATGTTGCTAAAACATCTTCAGCGCGAAGTGTTATTACTGTTGGTGGTTGTACACCTACCTCAGTTCTTATAATATTTATCGAAAGTAAATACGTTCCCATATCACCCGAAGAATAAGGCTCTACTTTAAAATACAGCGTTCCGCCGTTTTCTACTGAAAAAGCACTATGGTTGTCCGAAGATGAAGAGTAAGCACTACCTCCGTTTCGCGAATAGGAAAATTTCGCATCTACTGTATAAATACTACTGTTGTCTGTATCGTGCAGTTGTGGCGTAACTGTATAATTGTAGCCCACAGGTAGCTCAATTTTGTAATAATCGACATCGCTACTTGTGTGGAAATTTGAGCCGAGTGTATTAACAGTTGCCGAGTTGCCCGAAAAATTTACAGACAAATTAGACGCTGTTACTTGCGTGTTGTTCGGTTCGTAAGAGTCGGGAGTTCGAGGTGGCGTTGTTACACCCACATCACGAGTTACAATTATTGTATATTTTTTACTCGCTCCATTATTTCCGATTACTTCTATTTCAATAGTATTATCGTTGCCAACTTGTAAATTATTTTGCATTCCCTTTTTGGTTATAGTTGTTGCCAAACTGTGTGCTGATGCCGAAATATCAATGCTTGTTACATTGTTTGGTACATCAACAGTATAATGCGTAATATCGGGGTCGAAGATAGGCAAAAGAGTTCCATGTGAAACTGTAAGAGTTTCCAAAGTTGGAATTATTTTTATGTATCGAGCTTTCCCCCAAATTGAATATTGAGTGTTCCAAGGCATAATTTTAACATATCGCCCTTCCCATTCAGAACGAGTTTCCGGATATAAATGAAATTTTTCTTTCACAGTTGCATCGTGATTTTCTTCGGAAGTAAAAAATTTGTACGTGCCATTAATACCACTATAAGGAGTTTCTGTGACATATGGGTCTGAATAATTAGGAGTACCATTAAGAATAACGTAAGATATTCCTATATCATTTTCCCAAGCATCATAGCTATTATCTCCAACATAACCTCTGCCGTCAACTATAAAACTTATATCATTACTGAAAGGAACCGCGTTTACATCGTAAATATTATTGTTGTTAACTGTTTGATTATCTATTGTAGTAATCAAAGGATATAAATCATTGGCAGTTATATTTTGAGGGACTATTCGTACATATCTCGGTTCGGATTGTATCCAATTTGAGTTCCAATGATTTGCGTCTGTTACATTATTATCGTAGCCTCGTGTATTTACAGCAATGATTTTAACCCATTTATTATCCCACGCCACACTACCGGGATTTGGCGACCAAAACCATTGATTTGCGGACAATGGAGCTCTGTCGCCGGCAAAAAAACGCAACTGAGTTGTCCCATAATATGCTTGTGGGTCATCATCGGAGTAAGCAGGTTCTCCATTGATTCCTTTAACTACAATTTTAATATTATCTCTTCCTATCGTGTTGGCATTTCCAACAGAAATTATTACTTCTTCATTGTTATAACGTCCTCCGTGCATAATTTTTATATTATTCGTAAAACTATTATTGGGAATAGCTATGTCTATTCGGGGGCGTTCATTTGAAACATTTGGAATAACATTTGAAACGGGATTGTTCTCTGAAATATGATAATAACTGATATAACTCCAACTTGAACCATTTTTAAACCAACTCAATGACTTATGATGTCTATTACTTGTATGAGCATTTAACAATTTATCGTTTGTTGCTACTATTGCGGTATGATTAGAACCACTTCCTTTAGATAAGCCAACGCCTCTATCCCACCAAATTACAATATCGCCCGGAGCTAACCAACTCGGAATATTAGTAGGTCCATTGCTTGTTACAGTACTTGTCGCATATTCTGCATTAGGAAAAGTTGCTCTTAAATACTCGTGCAAGGGTACACAATTAATAATATGTCCATCAGGATTTGGCTTATATGCGTTTTGATTTAATCCACCACCTCGCACTAAACATTGCGACACAAAATTAGCACAATCATTACTATATTGTCCATTGTTACTCAGTGTGCCGCAATAGGCGTAATCTTTGTTATGATAATTAGGTTTATTTTGCAATCCATTATCAACCTCTCCCTTTCTAATTGTTGCATCATCAGAAGTTGATTTAGTGTTTTTAGTATCAATCTCATTCGTCCATTTGTTAGAATATGCTACTGCACCTGCTGCGTTGTAGGACTGCCCAAAAGCAGACATCACCCCCAATCCGAAAAATATTGTCGTAATTAAAAACTTTAATCCTCTCGGATTACTTGCGTTTCTTTGGAATGGTCGCCACCATTGTACAGAGTTTTTTGTAATTTTCTGATTCATAATAATTTGATTTAAAAAGTGAATATTTATTTGTATTTATTTTCTAAAAATTTGGCAATAAAAAAGCGCGATACTTTTTAAGTTATCCCGCTATCTGAGGTAAATTGTTTGGCGTAACCCGAAGTGGCAGTTTAAATCAAAAGCTCGCGCCATAACGCGAACATTTCAACTCAACCTTTCCACTTCTAAAATCGCCAAACTTTTTCAGATAGAAAGAATAAACTAAAATGTTTATTTCCAATAAGTATCATAAAGTGCTTGTAGGCACTTGGTTTTTATTCTGTGTAGTTGTTATATAAATTTTGTATTTGTTCTTTGAGAGGTTGCAGGTCTTTTTGTGCTATTTCCCACGCAATTACATCTTCAATTTGGTAATAGCCGTGTACTAAAACGTGGCGCATTTTGATTATTATTCCCCAATTTACTTCGGGGTGTTTTATTTTAAATTCATTGGTAAGTTTATATGCAGCCTCACCAATAATTTCCAAATTTTTTACAATAGCAAACTTCCCTTTTTTATCGGCAACATAATCTTCAAAAGTTATTCCTTCTGTAAATTCAAATACATTATCAATAGACACAAGAATATGTTCTAATCTATTTTTGTCTCTAATTTGTTCTCTCATATACTAAAATTTTATCGTTATTTATTGATTCTTTTGCAAAATTCATTATTCCGCCTTCGGTTACCATATCAACTTTTTTGCGCAATACTTTTTCAAGGTCAACCATTATCCCAGCATAATCAAACAACGAAATACGTGCATTTTTATCAAATTGTACCATAACATCAACATCGCTTTTGCGAGTTTCTTCGCCTCGTGCATACGAGCCAAATACCCACGCTTTCTCTACCGGATAGGCAGGAAAAAATGTTTGTAGCTTATTGGCAATGGTTTGGTTCATTTTTTTAGTTGTTATTTGCAATACTTCTTCGTTACATTGCACAAAATACAAAAGTAACACTTTTCTAATAAAAAACAAGACATACAAATTTTTTAAGAGAAAAAATATTTTTCACCTTGTACCCCTTGAAAAATATTGCACTTTTGCGTTTTAAAAACAATAACGCCAACTCTAACCGTTCGCATCATAAGTTTTTCTTAAAAAAAAGGACTTCCCGAAGACCATTCGGGCAATGGCGGCGGATTTATTTTCGATTGCAGGGCAATACCACACTAAACACACTCACAATGAGTAATAAGCCAAAAGGCAGAAGTTTTTTTGTTTTCATTTTTTTGTTGTTTTACTGTGATTTCAAAGTATAATTCACACTTCGTCCCCCAGCCTCTTCCTGTTGCAAAATTCCTTTTTCAATCAAATCCTTAATATCGCGCAGAGCGGTGTCGGTAGAGCATTTTGTGATTTTTGCCCATTTTGAGGACGTGAGTTTTCCAAAAAAATCGTCGAATAGTTTGTTTATCATTAGGCGTTGGCGTTCATTGATTGAAGTTTCTTTGTGTTGTTCCCAAAATTCTGCCTTACGCACAATATTTTGCATACTTTCTTCGGTTTCGAGCAATGCGTGTTTCAAACAATTCAAAAACCAAACAAGCCATTCGGTAATATCATTACTGCTATGTTGCGATTTTTTGAGGACTTCGTAATACACATTCCGTTCCGTAAGAATTTGTTTCGACAAACTATAAAACCGTTCCGGACTGCTCTCGCTTTGCGCAAGTAGCATATCGGAAATTGCCCGTGCAATTCGTCCGTTACCGTCGTCAAATGGGTGGATTATGACAAACCAAAAATGAGCAATAGCTGATTTCAACACACTGTCTATTACAACATTGTCATCATTTAACCACACAAGAAATTTGTCCATTTCCGCTTTTACATCTTTCGCTGGAACAGCTTCGTAATGTACCCGTTCTTTTCCCATTGCACCCGAAACAACCTGCATTTCTTCACTGCGGTATTGTGCGACCTCAATTTTGTACACTCCACTGTAACCGGTTGGAAAAAGTGCTGCGTGCCAACCAAACAACCTATCTTCCGTTAATGGATTTTTGTAATTTTGTGTGGCATCAAGCATCATTTCTACAACTCCCTCAACATTTCGGGGCGAATAAACAAGTCCTGCCGTATTTATGCCCAAACGTCGGGCAATAGACGAGCGAACTTGTGCATAATTCAACTTTTCGCCCTCAATTTCCGACGATTTAATTACATCAAGCGTAAGCATTTCAAGATTTTTTTCTTCTTTCGACAAAAAACCGAGCGAATGAATTTGTCCTAAAATTTTCCCTTGCAAAAGACGAACTTCGCCCAATGCCGCACTCACAACTGCATTTTGCCAACCAAAATCAGTCCAATTTTCGTATTGATAAATATATTTAGCCATATCAAAAACTATTTTGCGGTAAATATACAACATATTTACCGCATTTTTGCGGCAAATAACAAGTTTTTTCACCGCACAGGCAATTATTTTTTAAGAAAGTCTAAAAGTCTTATGTCTATTAGTCTTACGTCTAATTTTACGTCTTCTGCTTTTTCTTCTTAGCCGCCGGAAACAATACATTATTAAGTATAAGCCTATACCCTGCATTGTTTTTGTGATTATCTAAATTTGTTGGCGGGTCGCCTACTAAGTGGCGGTAATCGGCAGGGTCGTGTCCGCCGTAAAACGTCCATGTGCCATTACCGTGCGTGCCGTGAATGTAGCGAGCTTCGCCGGCTGCTTTAAATTCGCCCATTATGAGCACGTGTGGTTTTATGTACGATTTAGTGAATGCCGTAGTTTGCCCCATAAAACCTTTTATAATATGGTCGTGATTTTGGCACAGCAT
Source organism: Bacteroidota bacterium (assembly GCA_009786075.1). Taxonomy (GTDB): domain Bacteria; phylum Bacteroidota; class Bacteroidia; order Bacteroidales; family UBA1715; genus WQTX01. The sequence goes on from WQTX01000030.1 coordinate 17,241, forward strand.
CGTAGGCACGGGGTCCCATTTTGCCGAAAATTCAAACAGGGTAAAATAATCTTCCGCTTCGGTTACGCGGCGAGTGTCGGTGGCATCAATACTGGAATATTCATATATCATTGGATTTCGCTCAAGCGTAAAGTTTTGAAAGGCAATACATTTCGTAAAATCCAATTTTTCCTGTGCATTGGGGTCGGCAGGGTCGCCATCGAACATGCTTTCGCAAATATCTACGCCTTCGGCAGCTAACGCAATGTCAAAAGTATCTGTTCCCGAACACATTGCAAACAAAAATCCGCCGCTTTCAATGTAGGCTTTTATGGTTTTTACCACATACAATTTCAATTGCGAAACTTTGCTAAAACCCAATGCACGAGCACTTGCTTCGGCATTGGCAACTTGCGATTTGTACCAATCGGCATAACGATAATTTGCATAAAATTTACCGTATTGCCCCGTAAAATCTTCATGATGCAAGTGCAACCAATCGTATTTCGATAAATCGCCACGCACAATTTCTTCGTCGTAAATCACAGTGTAGGGAATTTCGGCATAGGTAAGCGCAAGCGTTACGGCATCGTCCCACGGCAAATTATCTTTGGGCGAATAGACGGCAATTTTTGGAGCTTTTTCGAGTTTTACAGCGTCCATATTCACATCATCTGCCGAAATTTCGGCGAGAATTTGCGCTGCTTTTACATCGGCAATAATTTCGTAACTCACACCTCGAATATCGCACTGCGTTTTAATTGCAGGAGTGTATTCACACAAAAAACTTCCGCCTCGATAATTCAAAAGCCACTGCGAGTCGCTGTTGTTTTGCAATGCCCAATATACTATACCATAGGCTTTTAGGTGGTTTTTTTGGGTGTTGTCCATGGGGATTAGGAAGCTCATGGAAAATGAACAATGAGCAATTAATAATGAACAACCGAAGCAAAGCGTAGCTCGGCGCAGCCAATTAATAAGTAGTAATTTTAATATGAGGCGCATTTTAGTGGTTAGTGATTAATGGTTAATGATAAATGGTTAACGCTGCCGCAGTCTCAATTGTTGTGTTAAATTTTGTCGTCATATCTTGCATTTCTTACGGCTTCTACTTCTGCTGTTATATCTTCCATTGTTAGCCCATTGCCCACAAACGATTTTTTCAAATTCTTAACTTTGTTAAAAAAAAGAATTTTTTTCATTTCGTTATAAACATACTCTCTATCTTGTTCGTCCATAAAACGGAAAACATCAACCACTTGCCGCCTATTAAGACTTAAATTAATGGTTCGCCCTCTTTGTTTTTTTAATAGCATAGTTTCCATAATCACTAATTTCAAAATTCAACCACAAAGATACAACAATTTTCCAAATTTCACTTCCTATTCCCTAACTCCTATTTCCTAATCCCTAACTAAAACGCCGGCACAGTCTCAATCGTAGTATCAAATTCCGTAGTTTTCGGTGCATTCATTTTCGACGAGAATGTTTGTGTTTCAAAATTCGATGCTCCACCCGACATTGCCACATCGAAATTTGAAATAGGCGGAAGGTCGCCGGTCATTGAAAATCCGCCGCCTGCAATTCTATCGGTAAATTTGGTAAGTTCCGGTATAAATTGCAATTTTATATCATTGCTCGCTCCGTGACGGTTTTTGGCAATAATAATTTCGGCTAAACCTTTTGTGGAGTTGCCTTCTTCGTCTATCGTCTGTCCGTAATATTCGGGGCGATGTATGAAAAGTACCAAGTCGGCATCTTGCTCAATTGCCCCCGATTCGCGCAGGTCGGAAAGTTGCGGACGTTTGTTACCGCCACGGGTTTCTACCGCACGGCTCAACTGCGAAAGCGCTATAATCGGAATTTTCAACTCCATAGCCACCGATTTTATTTGCCGTGAAATCATACTTACTTCTTCTTGCCGGTTTGCCGGATTATTGGTCGTCATCAATTGCAAATAATCCAAAAACACACATTGAATTTTGTGTTTTTCGTACAAACGGCGGCATTTTGCCCGAAATTCCATAATGGAAAGAGCCGGCGTGTCGTCCAAAAAAATCGGCGCAACGCCCAACGCTTTTGTTCTATTATATAATGTAGTCCAATCGTTTTCGTTCAAATTGCCGTTTTTTATTTTGCTGTGCGAAATTTCGCTTTCGCCCACAATAAGGCGGTTTACCAGCTGGTCGTTGCTCATTTCAAGCGAAAACATTGCCACCGGAAGTTGAAAATCAATTGCCATATTGCGCAACATGGTAAGCACAAACGCCGTCTTTCCCATTGCCGGACGAGCCGCAACGACAATCATATTGCCATTTTGCCAACCCGAAGTTATGGCATCTAAATCGCTAAATCCGCTTGGCTGACCGCTGTATTTATTTTTATTTTCCTGCGCCCGTTTAATATTTTCAAACACCTGCTCAATAACCAAATTAATAGGCAAAGCGGCTTTTTTAATATTCCCTTCGGAAACTTTAAAAATCTCGGTTTCCGAAAAATCCACCAAATCATCGACCTCAACGGCGGGGTCAAAGGCTTTTTCCTGAATTTGCGCCGACACGCGAATCAATTCACGCTGAATAAATTTTTGCGCCAACATTTTGGCATGATGCCCAATGTGTGCTGCCGACGAAACTTTTTGCGTCAATTGCGCAACAAAAAACGCACCACCCACGGATTCCAAATTTTCCTCTTTGCGCAATTGTTCAATTACGGTTTGAATATTTACCGGCTCTTGATTGCTCGAAATTTTCAGGATTGCCGAAAATATTGTTTGGTGTTTTTTGTTGTAAAACGTGTCGGGTTTCAAATCCTCAATTACCTGCAATATCGCATCGTCTTCGAGCATAAGCTGCCCAAGCACGGTTTCTTCCAAATCTTCGGAAAACGGCGGAATTTTGCCGGCATAGTCTATTTCAAGTTTTTGCGGGGGGCGTTTATTGTATTCTTTTGCCATGAGTTTTTAATTTCTGCAAAGCTACAATTAATTGTAAATTGTAAATTGTAAACTGTAAATTTAGTTATGAACACGCCAATACACAAGTTTTAAACAACTTTTTAACAGTTTTTAATTCAAAAATAACTGGATTGCTTCGTTCCTCGCAAAGACGCTCTTTTGAGAGTTCGCACAAATCAACAAAAGAGCGTCTTTGCGAGGAGGTACGACGAAGCAATCCAGAAAAAAGTCAATATTTGAAAATTCAAACAGTTTTTAATTCCCATACCGCTTCAAAATATCACCATACGCATCAATGCGGCGGTCGCGGAAAAAGGGCCAGATTTGGCGCACTTGTTCGGAACGTGAAAGCGATACCGGAACGACGATTGTTTCTTCTTGGGAATTGCTTGTCTGCACCAAAATTTCGCCTTGCGCTCCGGCAATAAAACTCGTTCCCCAAAATTGAATACCATTTGTTGCTCCCGATGGGTCGGGCTCTACTCCTACTCTATTGACCGAAATTACGGGTAAACCATTTGATATGGCGTGCGCCCGTTGAGCAATTTGCCATGCGGAACATTGGCGTTGTTTTTCATCATCGCTGTCGGAGCTTTCCCAACCTATGGCGGTGGGGTAAATCAATATATCGGCACCGTTCATAGCCATTAGGCGAGCGGCTTCGGGATACCATTGGTCCCAACAAACCAACACCCCCAATTTTCCTACCGATGTTTCTATGGGGTTGAAACCCAAATCGCCGGGGGTAAAATAAAATTTTTCATAATACGCAGGGTCGTCGGGAATGTGCATTTTGCGGTATTTTCCGGCTATGCTGCCGTCGGTTTCAAACACCACAGCCGTGTTGTGATACAAGCCCGGTGCACGTTTTTCAAAAAGCGATGTTACCAATACTATATGTAAATCTTTCGCTATTTTGGAATAAAAATCGGTAGCCTCGCCCGGAATTGGGTGTGCATAGTTGAACATTGCCACATCTTCGGTTTGACAGAAATATGGGCTGTCGTGTAATTCTTGTAATACCACGAGTTGCGCGCCTTGCTTGGCGCATTGGGTAATTTGTTCTGCTAAACGAGTTCTGTTTTTTGTAACATCGGCGGTTATTGCCAATTGGATTATGCCTATTTGTGTGTTTTTTTTCATGTTTTTTTAAATTTTAATCGCCACTCATCAACGAATTTGTATTATTTCTCTTAATGCGACCAACTCAAGCGAGGTTTTATTTATTTTCATTTTTATACATCATTTGCAATATTTTTTTAACACTGAATCTGCCATTTTGTGTCCAAGTTCTCTTGCAATTTTCCAATCAGCACAAGCACCGGATATATCATCTGCTTCAAACTTTGCGACACCTCTATTGTAAAAAGCCCTTGTAATAGTTGAATCAAGTTCAATAGCCTTGCTATAACAATTGATTGCTTCTCTATAATTGCCAAGAGTATATTCACAATGTCCTTTATGAAAATAGGCATAAGCATAATTTGGGTTATATTTCAGCGATTTATTACAATCAACAAGAGCGTCGTCATATTGTTTAAGATACCACTTCACAAGTGCTCTGTTAGATAAGTTCGCATAATCTGTACTGTCAATTTCCAAAGCAATATCGTAATCATTAAGAGAATTGGAATAATTGTCTATTTGCAAATAAGCAAAGGCTCTTCTTGAAATTGCCTCTACATTCATTGGTGAAAGTTCAACAACAGTAGTATATTTCTCAATCGCCTCTTGAACCATACCACTATCAAGAAGTCTATTCCCTTCCGCAATTATTTTCTCATCGTTAAATGCGCCTAAAATTATTGTGTTTTTCTCTAAACGAACTGTGTCAAAATGCTGCCCTACGGTTGTTGTTGCCAAAGACAAAAATATTGTTCCAAGAAAAACTCTCATAAAAATTGGTATATAATCTGTGTTTGGTGTCATAATAATTCTGCATTAAGCCGTTATTAATCTTTTTTTCCCGTTCGCATCCGTGCGCTACCCACATTTGGCGCAAGGTTGCAACTTGTGCCCATTCGTAAATCTTATTTGTTTGTTCATGGTGTCTTCCGATTTGGCTGACGCTGTCAGCCAAATGTTTTTTTCCACAGGTGTTTCCAAAAAGCCAGACACTGTCTGGCTTTTTTCGGGAAAGGCTATTAGTGGCAATATATTATTTTGAATATCAATGCTTTGCAAAAAACAGTGCGTTTGGTAAATACTGTTTACCAATTCTTCAAAATTATTTTGCTTTGCTAATGACATAATTATTTGTTGCTTAATATGACTTAAATCTACTCTTTCAAAAAAGTCTTGTGTCTTGTGTCTTGTGTCTAAAAATCTTGTATCTAAAAATCAAACATCTCCAAACTTATCTCTTTCACTTTTCGCAAGCCCCTCATACTCCTCACGCACCATACACACCAGCTCATTTTCGCCAATGCCGCGAATTGTTACTTTTTTGGTAATAAATGTTGAGGAAAAATCGCTGCTAAATGCGTTTACATCAATGCCACGTTGCGAAAAACAGAACGACAGTGAATTGAGTTTTTGCAAACGCGCCGAAATGTTGATACAGGGTCCCACAAAATCGTTGCCATTGCCCACGCTGTAAATATTTCCGCGCGCTATGCCGCAACGCAGTTTGAACGGTGGTTGTATTACTTTTTGTGAAATTTGCGGCAAAAAATCGTTTTCATATTTTTTGCAAATTTTATACATTGCCACAATAATATTATTGATACTTACATCGCTCAACTGAGCTGCGTTCCACAAAAATAGCAAGCCGTCGCCCAAATATTTCGACAAAAACGGCAAATCTGCCCATGTGGAATAGCCGTCTTCAAACGTTTCGCAAATTAATTCATTCTTAATTTCGCCGAAAATCCATTTCAAAAAATCGTTTAAATACTGCGGCACTGCCAAATGCGGGTCAACCTGTTTGCAAAAATCGGTAAAACCCTCCAAGTCAAGCATCACACTCAAAGCCTCAATAGTATTTGCTTTGGTGCCAATAGTTCCCAAACCTAAAATAGATTCGTTGAAATTATTGAAACTCTCGGTTTTTATCAGTTTACACGCTCGATTGTTGTGTACAATGTCTATGAAATCGTCGTTGGTTATTTTAAATTGGGTCATTTTTTTAGGGGTTAAAGCCCCCTCCCAACCTCCCCCACAAGGGGAGGAGAAAGAACGCTATTGATATTTATTGTTTAATTGTTGTCTTGTGTCTTTTAGTCTTGTGTCTTTTAGTCTTGTGTCTTTTAGTCTTGTGTCTTTTAGTCTTGTGTCTTGTTTTCTAATCATGGTAATCTTTTATAAATCTTGTTAAAATCATGGTTCAGACAATTGCCGTTACAATCAATCCCGTCCCCCGCTCATGCGTCATTTTTGTATCGAAATAATTCAGCAACAAACACCAAGGGAACACTACACAATAATAAAACGGCAATAGAATGAAAAATAATTTTGAACAATTGAGCATCAAAATTGGGTATTTCATAGATAATTTCCATGCAATATTTCCGGGTGTGCCGTAGGAATAATATGCCGAAACTTGCCTAAAACCTGCATTTTTCAGTTTTGTGGAAATATCGTCAATATTGTAACCATCGCGCACGTGTTCGCCTACGAATGATTCGTCGGAGTGGTGGTGAACATCGGAGCCGCCTTTGTCGGAAGGGGTAGAAATAAGTAAAGTACCGCCGCTTTTGAGCGATTGACGGAAATTGCGGAACACCGTTTCGTCTTCTTCAATATGTTCCATAACATCGACGCACAAAATAAAATCTTGCGCTTCGGAAGCTATAAATTTCGTTAAATCGCCAGCTACAAATTGTACTTGTTGCCCTTTGCCAATTCTGGTAAAAAATCGGCTGCAATCGTCAATTTGCTCTTGTTTTAGGTCAACGCCTGTGATTTTCCACGATTTTGAAAATTTTGACATATAATATACATACTGTCCATAACCGGCGCCGGCATCGAGCAGGCGGGCATCGGCAGGCGCAGTTTTTGCCCACAATTTGAATTGCTTACGAATGTGCCATGTGCGCAAAAGCAACACATTGAGCATGGCGTAAAATAATTTTCGCAACCATGGCGCAGCATTGAACACTTTGCCCAAACTATATTTTATGGGGTCGTAATTCATTATTTTTGATTTAAAATATTTTCAATATTTTCTTGATAATCAAGTGAATCGTCTATGAAAAATGCAAGTTCAGGCACTATGCGCAATTGTTTGCCGGTGCGAGCGGCAAGCGTTTGGCGGATTTTTTTCACATGTGTTTGTATTACTTCAAAAACCTCATTAACAGACTTTTGCAGTGCAAAAATGCTTACATACACTTTTGCCACCGATAAATCGGGCGCAATACGCACAATTGTAGGCGTAATCAACGCTCCGCCAAACATGGTGTAGGTTTCTTTTTGAAAAATATCGCTTAATTCACGCTGTATCAATCGTGAAATTTTTTGTTGTCGTGTTGTTTCCATTTGGATATTTACAATTTATTTGATTTTTATTCTTCGTGTCTTTTTGTCTTCGTGCCTTCGTGTTTATTTTTTTCATGCGCTTGCGCATTCATAGTGAACACGAAGACACAAAGACATGAAGACACGACGGCTATAATTTATTTTTTTACAAAAGTACAATTTTTTTTAGGAAACAAGGTTTTAGGAGACGAGGTTTTTAGGAAGAAGTTAACTCGTCAACTATTTTCATTCCTGTAATTTCGGGGCGTGCCGGACGACCATTTTTCAAACACACACCTGTTATTTTCGCTTCAATCATACATTTGTGGTCAGGCAAGCGTTCAATCCATTGATAAAACACTATGCGCACATTGCCTTCTTTGCGCATTGCAAGTTTTACCACAAAATTATCTTGACTTTTAAGCGATGCTTTGTAATCAATTTCCACTCGTGAAACTATTAAATCAATGCCTTCGGCGTGCAAGGCTGCAAAATCAATATTTTGCGAAAGCAAAAATTCGTGGCGAGCGTGTTCCAAATAATTTTGATATACCGAATTGTTTACAATTCCCTGTAAATCAAGCTCGTAATCGCGTACTTTTAGTTCTATTTCGAAATCGGGGCTTATGTTGTTCATTTGATTAGTTTTTTATATTCATGGATTGCTTCGTTCCCTCGTTTCCTAATCCCTCGTCAACTAAACCTTGTGCCTGCAAAAGCAATTTGTCGAAATCCGATTGATATTTTTGGTCTTGAATAATGCGGTATTTTTCAAATTCGCTTTCGGCAAATTCTTTTGCCAATTCTGCCGATACTTTTCCGGCATCGTTTAAAATTTGGTGGTCTAACATTTGTAAAAACCGGTTTAGGCGAACTTCCCAATCCTGCATTGTCATTGGGATGTGGCGCATTGCCTGCATTTCGGCAATATCTAAATACGCCGAAACCATACGCTCCAATTGCCCTAATTCAAATTCATTCAAATAATTTTTTGCCACCGAAACGTCCGATTTATGAATTTTTCCCTGTGGCGAACCGTCCCAACTGGTTAAACCCATATTTTCTTTTGTATGATTGGCGCGGTTTACAATCAATTCGGCAGCAGTATGCCCGTGTACGGCAAAGTGCATTTTATTTTGTACGGCAGCAAAAAATCGTTTTGTAGCCAAAGCCGAAGTGTCGTAATCGAGCGAAGTGGCATAAATATCGGTAATTTTTTGATAAAACTTCCGTTCACTCATTCGGATTTCCCGAATTTTTTCCAACTGCTTTTCAAAATATTCTTTCGTCAATATTGTGCCGCCTTTTTTCAAGCGTTCCACGTCCATTACCCAACCTTGAATGGTGTAATCTTTTACAATCGTGTTTGCCCATTTGCGGAATTGCACTGCTCGCTCGTTGTTTATTTTAAAACCTACGGCAATGATTGCCTGTAAGTTATAATGCAATGTTTCACGTTCAACTTGTCGATTTCCTTCAACTTGAACTATCCGGAATTTCCGGATAGTTGAAAAATCTGCCTCCAATTCATTATCTTCAAATATTTTTTGAAGATGTTCATTTATAGTACGAACATCAACATCATACAACACAGCCAACATCTTCTGCGTCAGCCAAATGTTTTCGTCTTCATAGCGCATTTCAATGCTTTGCGGATTGTCGCCGGTAGCAGCTACAAAGGTTAAATATTCGGCAGCCGATGAGCGGATTGTGATGTCTGTGTTTTTATTCATATTATGATTGTATCTTCCCCCTTATTTGGCACAAGTTAAACCTGCACCAATGCGAGGTGTTTACTCAATTAATAATATTGCAACTCTATTCATTTCAGCAGGATTATCTGTAACAACATTTATTTCTAAACCTACATTTTTAACTGTCTAGTAAACGTCAACTGCAAAACTTTCGGGACTTGGTCTTGATTTCATTTTATTTTTACACTCGATTCTATTGCCCGAACAAGTTTTACAACACAAGCAACATGTATGATTCAGTAAAAAAACTTTTGGGAATCCCATTAGAAAAATATCCCGTTCTATTGCTAATAATTTATTTGTCATATCCATAGACCAATCAAAAGGATATGAACTTTTATCTGCATTTTTTTTTAGTCTGATAATGATTCCTTTCTCGTATTCCTTAAAAAACTTCTCACATTCTTCTACACTTGGAGTATTGGGATGACAAGTGCCTGAGCCATATTCATCACATCCGTAATAACATTTCACTCGTACCCATTGTGCAACTACTATGTCTTTCGGGTTTATCCATTTAAAATCCGATAAACCCTGTTGCGTTAAAATAGATTCAATTTTCTCAGTACTTTTCATTTAATTTCAAATGTTACAATTAGTGTTTTTTGCCCCCTTATTTGGCGCAAGTTTGCAACTTGTACCGTTCTTCTTTAATAACCCATTGCTGATTTTACTATATTCATCTGTTGTTTTGACGTAAGTATTTCTAAAACCTTGAACGCAACATGAGGTGCAGTTTCAGGACAATACGATGTGATAATATTTTCATCTATAACAATCGGCTCGTTTATTACATTTACTCCAAAGGCTTTTAATTGGTTTTGTCTATACCCATTTTGTAAGTGATATGTAGTAGCTTTACGATTTTGTAAAACCCCGCTTTTCCCGATTGGCAAAGCTCCAACACACACAGAAGCGATAAGTTTTTTATGAGAATTAAAAGTTTTAATTATATTTAGAAAACTTTCATTGTAGGCTTCTTCGTAAAAACCAAACTCTTCAAATCCACCCGGAATAATCAAAACATCAAAGTCATCAACATTTATATCATCTATTAGCTTATCAACTTGTATAGTAACATTAAACGCACTTACAACCTGCTTTTTAAATCCGCATATTACGACATGAATATCATGCCCGTAGTCATTCTTCGCCCACCCCATAATATCAACAAATGGACAGAATTCCATTGTCTCAAAACCTTTTGCTAAAAGGATAAGAATTTTCATTTTTTTGTAGTGTTTTTTGTCAATTTATTGCTGATAAATTTTATCACTATCAAGCACCGCAAAATTATTCTCCTGCAACACACGAATAAGTTCTTCGGTTGATTGACTGCGAATAACCACCACCGCATTTTTTTCGGCAGCAAAGGCATACATATAATCAACTGCAATGTTGTTTTTGCTCAAAATTTCGAGTGCTTTGTGCAATTCGCCGGGTTTGTGAGGCACTACAAGGCAAGCAACATCGGTCATTTTTACCGAAAAATTATGCTCACGCAAAACTTTGTAAGCAAGTTCCGGACGACCAACTACGCAACGAATTATGCCATAATCGGTGCCTTCGGCAATACTAAACGCCGAAAGATTGATGTCGTTTTCGGCTAATACTTTGGTTAGTTCGGTCAAGCGACCGAGTTTGTTTTCTAAGAAAACTGAGAGTTGTTTGATAATCATAGTAGTAGATTTAAAAAGCCCCCTAAATCCCCCTCAGGGGGACTTGGGACAGCTCTTGATTAATGTTGTATTTTACTTATTGACACATTGGCATATTAAAAAATTGGCACATTAACTATTATATAATGTTCTTCGGTCGGTAACTCGCTGCGCCTTTCCTTCAAAGCGTTGCATTGAATTTGGCTCAACTAATTTTACGGTAGGGTTCAATCCTAACATATTGGAAAGCGCGTGAGTAATTTTTTTCTTAATCGCATCAAGCTGTTTCATTTCGTCAGTCCAATATTGTTCGGCAACTTCTACGTGAATTTCGAGTGTGTCGAGACTGCCTTCCCTATCAACAATAATTGCGTAGTGCGGCGTAGTTTCGGGCAATTCTACAAGCACCGTTTCTACTTGCGACGGGAACATATTTACGCCGCGCACAATAAGCATATCGTCGGAACGCCCAACAATTCTACCCATACGAGCGAGCGTTCTGCCGCAGGCACATTTTTCGTAGGTAAGCGTACACAAATCGCGCGTGCGATAGCGCAACAACGGCAACGCCTCTTTGGTAATGGTGGTAAATACCAATTCGCCAAGTTCGCCTTCGGGCAACAATTCGCCGGTTTCGGGATTGATAATTTCGGGTATAAAATGGTCTTCAAAAATATGGCTACCGTTTTGGCACTCACACTCCATAGAAACGCCGGGACCAATAATTTCGCTCAATCCGTAAATATTGTAGGCTTTTATGTTTATCGTTTTTTGAATGTATTGACGCATTTCTTCCGTCCACGGCTCTGCGCCGAAAATACCAATTTTGAGTTTAATTTTGTCGAGCAATTTTTCGGCAACAATTGTTTCACTCAAAAACGCCGCATACGAAGGCGTGCAGGCAATAACCGTAGAGCCAAAATCTTCCATCAATTGCAGTTGTTTTTTGGTATTTCCACCCGAAATGGGAATAACCGATGCGCCCACTTTTTCGGCTCCGTAGTGTGCGCCAAGTCCGCCGGTAAACAGTCCGTAACCGTAGGCAATTTGCATAATATCAGAATTGGAAACGCCTGCCATTGTAAACGAACGGGCAATTACTTCCGTCCACAAATCAAGGTCGTTTTGCGTATAAGCTACCACGGTTGCTTTACCGGTTGTACCGCTCGATGCGTGCAGGCGCACAATTTGCTGCTGCGGCACAGCACACAACCCAAAGGGGTAATTATCACGCAAGTCGCTTTTATAGGTAAACGGCAAACTCGAAAGTTGCTTCACGCTTGTTATTTCTTCGGGACGAATGCCGAGCTCGTCAAATTTTTGTTTGTAAAACGGCACATTGTTGTACATTCGTTGCAACATTGACTGCAATCGTTGCGATTGGAGTTTTTCCAATTCATCACGATTGATACATTCTATTTCTTTATTCCAAAACATAATTTTACTTTTTAGACTAATAGACACAAGAGTGTTATTTTTAGACTTGTCTTGTATCTATTAATCTTGTGTCTAACAATCTAATTCTAATCCTTTATTAAATGCTTCAATATTACTTTCCACAATAGCCTCGCCTTTGGCGGCAAATAGCGTGCGAATAGCATCTTCAATTACTTCTTTTTCAATACCGATGTACGGCGATGCTGCACCCACAAGCACCAAATTATAGGCTTTTGCATTACCAAGTTGTTGAGCAATTTCAGCAGCGGCAATTAGTTTGCAATTAAATTTCTGTAATTCTTGCAATACTTCGTCAATATTTGGGTAATTAGTAATATTAACAAACGGTTCGGTTGCCGAAATAATAATGCCATCGGGTTTCAAAAACGGTACATAGCGTAGTGCTTCCAAAGGCTCAACCGAAATAATTAAGTCGGCTTGACCAAGGGGAATTAAATCGGAGTGAATAACTTCGCTCGAAATGCGCAAATGCGATTGTACTTCGCCGCCGCGTTGGCTCATACCGTGCACTTCGGCTTGTTTTATATGTAAACCCTGGTGGATTGCCGCAAGGTCAATAACCGATGCTATGGTTAAAATTCCCTGCCCGCCTACGCCTGCTAAGATGATGTTTTTGTTCATTTTTTTAGGATTTTAGGTTTTAGATACAAGATACAAGGATTTTACTCTTTCGTGTCTTGCGTCTTTTAGTCTTATGTCTTTTAGTCTCGTGTCTATTAAACTATTTTTTGCAAATATAATAAACTCTACTGTATTTTACAACTTAAAAAATGTTTTTCAGTGATACACGCATTAAATGTATCGTTACTATACACATCGAATACATGTGATAGCGGCACAAAAAACATATCGCCAATTTTATAGGTAAAATATTCCGATGCTTTTGCAATTGCTTGATACAAAGCAACAAATTGATTTACAACATTACCGTTGAAAATAGTTTGATTGTTGTAATCGAACCGAATGTGCAGTTGCAGTATATCGGGCGCAAAAGCAATTGCATTGTTACTCACGGCAAACGAATGGTCGAATCCTCGTGCAATATCGGTAGGCAACGAAGCTGCATGCAAAGAATTAAGCGTATCAACAGCAACAAAATTCACGGCAACGCCCATTTCTTTTATATAACGCGGCACAAATTGCGGTTCTATATGTTTGCCTATTTTGTGCAAACTGCAATAAAAACCCACCTGCGCCCCGATGTGCGAACTGAAATTGGGCACATAAAAATCGTCGTTATTTCGCAAAATCGCAGTATCGGGCAGGCTCGAAAAGGCGAAATTTTGTGAGGTTTCGAGTGGAGTGTTGAGGGTTATGATTTTCATGTTTTAGTTTGAAAGTTGACAAGTTGACGAGTTTAGTGATGTGAAATAAAAAACTTATAACAGTTTAATATTAGGCTACGCACCTTATGCTGCGTTTATGTATTTTTACTACAAAGATTAACGGTGCTCTGCACCTTAAATACAGGCGAAAAAGTTGCGTAGCAACGTAATATTTGTAGGTATTAATGTTTGTTGTTAGTAAGGTGCAGAGCACCGTAATATTGT
>WQTX01000031.1 GCA_009786075.1 Bacteroidota bacterium
TCCAGCCATTCTACAAATTTGTAACCACTTGCTGCTACGGCTTTTACCGTTGCGGTTGAGTTTACGGTAAATACTCCGCCGCCGCTTACTGTGCCGCCCGCACTTGCTGCTACCGATACTGTTACAGAATATTTGCAACTTGCATCGTCTTTAGTTGCAAGCGAGTTGTAATTTTCGGCAGTGTTGTCGGTGCAGCCTTTTACGGGGTATATGCAACTTTTGTCGTCTTGGTTGGCGAGTGGGTTGTAGTTTGTGGCTTCGGTGTCGGTGCAGCCGGGTACAATTGTTGGTATTACTTCAAAAGTAAATTCTACACGCTCGCTTTCACAACCGGTTGCCGCATCAATATCGAAAAGTTCAAATGTGTATGTTCCTACAGCAAGCGACGATATAGCAAGTTTTGCAAAATCGTAGGTATTGCCCAGCCAATTGGGTAATTGTTGTGCGCCAGTTTTGAAAATCCACTGAATATTAGGTGAGCCGAATGCTTGGAGGTTTTCAAGTTTTGTGTTTTCTAAAGGTTTCGATGCCACTATTGGCGGATTTGGACGGTCGAGCATAGTTACTGTAATTACTTGTGGGTCGCTTGAACAAGTGATACTGCCGCCTTTAGCATTATACACAGCAGTCAAAGTATAATCGCCGACACTTGGTACAATTGAATTGTTCAATATTACAAAATAGTCGCCATCTGCGTTAGTTTCGGTTGCCAACGGACGAGTAAATGTATCTCCATCTTTGGTCAATCGCCAACTTATACTTGATGGGACTGCCATTGCAGGGGTTAAGTCATGCACTGTTATTTTTACCTCATTATTTGCGCAGAAACTTACATTGTTTCTTATATTCATAGTTGGCGCAGGAATTACGTCAATAAGTGCCATTGACATAGGGCTTACACAGCCGTCATTTTCGTCTTGCACCCAAAAAATAGTGGTTTCGGTTATGTTTGTTGGTTGGAATGTCATACCGGTTGCTATTAGCGAAGCAGGGTCGTCTTTTATTGCATACCATTTGGCAGTAAGTGATGTACAACGCATAGTTGGAATTGTTGTCGCATTTTTGCACATTATTGCGTCATAAGTTGTGGGAGCCGGTGGGGTTTTTCCTAAGCAGTTGTCTATTGGCGTATTATCTACCACACAACGTATAGATTGAGCGTAGTTACAAAAACTGTCACCCAAACTTGCACCGCCGGCACTAAAACCTATAATATAAGCCTCTTCATCATCACTTCGTGTACTACTCCAATAATCGCCGCCTTCACCCGGATAGGAAAGCTGTCCATTAAGCCAACTACGATAGCCTGCGGCAGGTAAAAAGATAGAATTACCGGTAGCTTTATCGGTAAATTTCTGTCCGGACACACCATTTTGAGTAATCCACGTATGAGTTACTTTGGTTTCATCGAGCAAACTTGCAAGTTCTTCTTTGGTAGGCACTCTATACCCTACCGGGCTTGGGTCGTTTGCTTTTTCCCATTCAGTGCCTTCAGCAGGCAAAGTATTCCAATTATCTATTGGTATATTTTTTGCCGGTTCTGTTGCACTCCACGCTGTTTTTCTATTCCATTGATACATCATTCCGTAACTTTCGGGAGTTTCGGCAAAAGCACCCGGAACATCAACATTGCGTGTAGCCCATGTTACGCCGTTGATTATTACGGTTTCGGGAATGTCGGTTTGGTCATATTCGCAACTTTTATCATCTTTGGTGGCAAGTTCGTTGTAATTTATTGCGTTTTTGTCGGTGCAACCATAAACGTTTGTGTCTTCAACATCTACAACACAACGCAGCATACAGCCATCTCTGTGAGCGGCAATGTGTTCGCCCGCAAAACGACTGCTAAAATATAAGATGTTAGCGATAGCGATACCATCATAGCCGAGGTCATTCGTACTACTCCAATAATAACCATTCGTACCCACTTCGTAGAGTCCGCCATCACCATTGCTGCGCGAACCTGTAGCAGGGAAAAATAAAGTAGCACCGGTATTTTTATCGGTAAATAATTGTCCGGCTACACCGTTTTGAGTAGTCCAAACATTACTTACATTGGTTGTTTCAAATAATTTACTTATTTCTATTTTAGTAGGAACTCTATAACCAATAGGGCTTGGGTCGTTCGCTTTCTCCCATTCGGTACCTCCGGGATACGTTAAATCATACATTGTAGCACCATTAGAACTGATTAATGGGTCGGTTGCACTCCAACTTATGTTTCTATTCCATTGGTAAAATTTACCGGCACTTTCGGGATTTTCTGCAAAAGTTCCGGGAGCATCTACATTGCGCGTTGCCCACGTAACACCGTTGATTGTTACGGTTTCGGGAGTTTCTACCGGAGCTTTTCTATCTACAATAATTGTATAAGTTTTTTTCGTAACCCTATCTTCGGCGGTAACGGTAATTTCAATAGTGTTTTTACCTACAACTAAATTATTTTTACCAAATTTACAAGCGCCAATTTCTCCGTTAACAGTTGCTTTTGGGTCGGCAGTATAGCAAAATCCGTCAACAGCCGTTACGGAATTCGGCACCACAATAGTATAATTGGTAATATTGGCATTAAAATCGGGAGTTAAACCTTCAATGGTTAAAATTTGCAGATTGGCGTTTGAAGAAAGGTCTGATTGTGCATCATCTTTCACACTACGCACCGATTGACCATCGGTAAATAGGTAAGTGTAATTCCAAGTAGCAAGGTTTTTGTAAAAATGCAAAGTGTAGGCAGAATTTTCAGAAAGTTCAGATTCGGTGCTACTCCAATAATGCCCGTATGTTCCTACAATGTTGGAATACCAGCCATTGTCGTAAAAACGATTGTTTGCAGCAGGGAAAAAGAGCGATGCACCGGTGGCAATATCGGTAAATAATCTCCCGGGCACAGTGTTTTGTGTAGTCCATTCATTTGTTACTTTGCTTTCGTCAAACAAACTTGCATATTCTTGCGCAGTTGGCACTCTATAGCCTTCGGGACTTGGGTCGTTTGCTTTTTCCCACGCACCACCGGCAGGCATTGAATTATCCCAATCCGAAATGTATTTACCTGTGGTTTTATATGCGGTTTTTCTATTCCATTGGTAAAATTTACCTTCACTTTCAGGAGTTTCGGCAAATGTGCCGGGCGCATCAACATTGCGTGTAGCCCACGTTACCCCGTTGATTACTACGCTTTCGGGAACTTCTCTTGGTGCAATCACTTTCACGCTACGCACCGGCTGAGCGTCTATGGAGCCATAAGTAAAACTCCAAGAAGTTACATATTCGCTAATATACATGGTGTAAACACTTTGAACGTCTTGCGATAAATTACTCCAATAACGTCCATCGGTATTATCGTAAATTTTACCATCGCTGGAACTGGAACGATAATTTGTTGTTGGCAAAAAGAGCTTCTCTCCGGTTGACTTATCAATAAATAATCTGCCAGTTACACCGTTTTGTGTTGTCCACGTATTTGTTACCTTAGTTTCATCAAGCAAACTTGCGTATTCAAATGGAGTTGGCATTCGGTACCCTGCCGGACTTGGGTCGTTTGCTTTTTCCCACACATCGCCGACAGGCTCTGACGTATCCCAACCCGGAACGTACTCATCGGTAGTGTTCCATGCTGTTTTTTTGTTCCATTGATACAACATTCCGGCATCTTGTGGAGTTTTGGCAAATACGCCGGGAGCATCAACATTTCGTGTTGCCCATGTTACGCCGTTGATTGTTACGGTTTCGGGGATTTCTTGGGTATCTCCATATTCCTCTATCCGAAATTTTTTCCAAACCTCAGCCGCTTTATAAGCCGAAGTTGTTCCTACGGGAACTATCAACACACTGGTTTTGGGAATCATACGAAACATTTCATCGTTATCATCGCTGAGCACCAATGGAATTTGCCATTGCACCGTAACTTCATTCAGTTCCCAACAACCCCAAAATGCGCGTTCTTCTATTGTTTGTACCGATTGCGGAATGGTAATTGCCGATAAAGCCGTACAATCGGAAAAAGCATTTTTTCCTATGGTTGTCAGCGAATTAGGAAGATTAATCGAAGCCAATGCCTTGCAACCGGAAAATGCGCCTTCTCCTATGATTTCCAAATCTCCATTCGCCGCAATAGTTACTGTTTTTAATTTTCCACAATAACCAAATGCTTTTTCTCCTATACTTTTGACCGAAGCCGAAATGTTGACAGTTTCTAAACTATCGCAATAATTAAAAGCATAATGGGCAATCGTTGTTACCGAATTGGGAATGTCTATCGAAACCAAGCCCGAAAAATAAAAAGCATTGTTCTCAATACTCGTAATTGAATTTGGTAGCGAAATAGAAGCTAACGACTTGCAGTAGCTAAACGAATAGTTGCTAATTTTTTCCAACGAATTGGGGAAATTTATCGTTGCGAGTTTGGGGCAATCTTGAAAACAGCCACTGCCAATGCGCGTCATTCCATCGGGAAGTTGTACCGATACTAATTCATAACTATTGGCAAAAGTAAAATCTTCAATTTCAGTAACGGAATTAGGAATGGTAATAGATTTCAATTTTGATGCTTGGAATGCTGAACCTTCAATGGTTTTGACCGAATTAGGAATGTCGATTTCCGGAAAACTTGCGTAAGAAAAAGCCCACGAACCAATTCGAGTCAATGAATTGGGTAGTTGAACAGATTGAAGGCGCGGCGCAAAATCGTAAAAAGACCTTTTTCCTATCGCAGTTATTCCTTCTTGAATAATAATTGCTTTGATATTTAACCGATATTCGTGCCAAGGGAAATTTTGACCAACAACTGCTGTCATGTCGGGAATATCGCCGGTTCCGCTAATAATGAGAGTGTCGTCAGTTATTTCCCAAAAAATTGTAGTACCACTAATCTGAGTTTTCGGAGCATTGTAAACAACCGGTTGTTCAAACATAAATCCTCGCCAATAATCAGCTTGCTGATATGCGCTTTCGGTACCGGCAGGAACTTTAAGAAGACATTTTTGGGCAACAAATTTATCAATAATTGTTTCCCACGGATAGCCGCTCGGAGGATTTTGCCAATGAACCGTTACCTCTTGTAAATTATCAGAATTGATGAAAACGTACGAACCAATTTCCGTCAATGAAGCAGGTAAATCAACCGATGTTAAATTCTCGCAATAGCTAAAAGCATAGTATTCAACTGTTGTTAGCGAATTGGGAAGTTGAACAAAAACCAATCCTGTTTTACTAAACGCAGTATTTTCAATGGTTTTTAACGAACTTGGAAACGTTACCGAAGTCAAATTGACATATTCGTAAAAAGCATACTGCGATATGCTTTCCACTCCCTCGCCAATAATTACGTTCTTAACGGAATTTTTGTGCGCATACCACGTGGCTTTAGCTCCAACGAACCCACAATCGGGCATTGTTCCTTGTCCGCTGATAGTAAGAGTGCCGTTGTTCAATTCCCAAGTGAATGTGCCCATTTGTCCGCTTTGTCCCAAAGCCACCCCGCTGAACGTAACAGCGGCAATAATGGCAATAATTGTTTTTGTGAGTTTTTTCATATTTTTTTTGTTTTATATTGTTGTCTTCTCTGCTTTTTAATTCTGCAAAATTACACTATTATTTGTTGATAATCAGTTTACCAATTAGTCAATATACGCCTCCCGAATTTTCTTAGTCAATTCCGATGCAAAAATAAATTTATTAACTTCAACATTATCGGTAGTCCAAATAGTATCTTTGGTGCCTTGCCACCACAATTTGCCTTCGTGTATAAAAATTATCTTGTCGGCAATTTCCATTACCGAATTCATATCGTGGGTGTTTATAACGGTAGTAATATTATATTCCTGTACTATTTCTTTTATCAAATTATCAATAAGAATAGCCGTTTGCGGGTCTAAGCCCGAATTTGGTTCGTCGCAAAATAAATATTGGGGGTTCAAAGCAATTGCCCGTGCTATAGCAACACGTTTTTGCATGCCACCGCTAATTTCCGAAGGGTACAAATGATTTTTGCCAACCACATCGACCCGTTGCAGGCAAAAATTTGCTCTATCTCGACATTCGTCATACGACATACCGGAAAACATTTTAAGCGGAAACATTACATTTTCTTCCAAAGTAGAAGAATCGAACAATGCACTGCCTTGAAATACCATGCCGATTTCTTTACGTATATTTTTGCGCTGTTTTATGTTCATGGTGGTAAAATTCCGCCCATGAAAATAAATATTGCCGCTATCTACTTCGTGCAAACCCACAATTGATTTGAGCAACACAGTTTTTCCCGAACCGCTTTTGCCTATGGTAAAATTAATTTTCCCTTCTTCAAACACGGCAGAAACATCGGTAAGAATTCGTGTGCCGTCGAACGATTTTGTGAGATGTGAGACTTCAATCATATATTTTAGGGGTTAGGGGTTAGGATTTTAGGGATTAGGGAATAGGATTTTAGGGGGCAAAACCTAAAATCCTAAAACCTAAAAACCTATTTATAGCAACAGTGCGGTAAGAAGTAAATTAAATATCAAAATAATCAAACTGCTATTAACCACGGCTGTGGTACTTGCCTTGCCCACTTCGAGTGCGCCGCCCCGTGTGAAATAGCCATAATAACTTGCCACGCTCGAAATAATAATGCCGAATACGCAAATTTTGATTAAACTATACACCATATAGTAGGGAATAAACATATATTGCAACCCATAAACATACATTGCCGAAGGCACTTCGCCGCTCATTATGCCGGCAATCCAGCCACCGGCAATACCGGTAATCATGCTTAAAATACCCAAAAATGGAAAGCTAATTACCGCTGCCACAATTTTTGGCAAAATCAAATAATTTGCCGAATTGACACCCATAGTTTCCAGAGCATCAATTTGTTGCGTAACTTGCATGGTGCCTAAATGCGATGCAATGCTCGACCCTACTTTTCCGGCAAGTACCAACCCCACAATTGTTGACGAAAACTCCAAAATAACGCTATCGCGAGTGCCAAGTCCTATAATATAGTCGGGGTACAGCGGATTGGTCATATTGTAGGCTGTTTGCAAAGTAATAACTGCGCCAATAAACGCCGAAATAATTACAACTATCACAATAGAATAATAGCCAATAAGAATTATTTCTTTCCAGACGCTTTCGCGAAAAACCTTTAAATCGTCGGGTTTGCTCATAACTCTTGCCATGAGCAGGAAATATTGTCCTATGTCTTGGAAGATTTTCATTTTTAATATGCCAATTTTTTAATATGCCAATGTGCCAATTTTTTAATATGCCAATGTGCCAATTATTCAATTGATTAATTCATATTGTCGTATTGGCATATTGGCACATTATCGTATTGGCATATTAATTACAACAACCGCTTTCGCAATTACTACTATCATTGCAATCGCCGCTATCGCACGAGCTGCCGCTGCAACCGCAACCGCCAAATATTTTTTGTATATCTTCTTCAGTAACTGCACGCACATTTTCTACTTTTCCTACAAAATGCAATGGTTTCCCTGCCATTGGGTGGTTGAAATCTATTGTTACCGTGTTTTTATCGTTGTCGATAGTTAAAATTCGCCCGTTAAGCGGATTGCCCTGTGCGTCGCGCATGGGAACTATGCTTCCTATTACAAGCATATCGTCGTGCCCTGCAAAAATATCTTTGTTTACGGGAACAATTGCTTCGGGGGTAAATTCGCCGTAGGCTTCTTCGGGCGTAAGCGTAAATTCAAACGCTGCACCGGCTTCTAATCCGGTCAAATGTTTCTCAAAAGCGGGCAACATCATACCGGAATCGTATAAAAATTCCAACGGGCGCGATGCTTCGCATACTTCTATAATTTCGCCTTCGGCGCTGCCGTTACGGAGTGTGTAGGTAATTGCTACAAGAGCTTCTTCTTCTATTTTCATTGTTTTAGATATTAATTAATACTTTTTGATATTCAGTTGATTTACCCCCAACCCCCTAAAGGGGGCTTTTTGTTCGGTAAAAGTGTTGTTGTTCAGGTCTTTTCGGTTCTAAAAGCCCCCTTTAGGGGGTTGGGGGGTGTTTTTTTCAGTAGATATTTGATTGAATTTATGCAAAGGTAGAAAAAAAATTAGATTATGGTTGTTATCTGCTGCACATTCACACATAAAAACACAAAATATTATTTGAAACCGAAATAGAACAAGACTAAATCTTTTTGAAAACCCTATTCCGAAAAGGAAAAAATGTGCAATTTTATTTTGTAATTTCGGAGAAAATGTGCAATTTTACATTTCGATAATCTGCGAAAATGTGCAAAAATGAAAATCGGGCACAAATCTTACAGCCAACTCATTCAAAGAATTTATGAGAAACAACAACTCACAAATGGGCATCAAAATTTCTTCTTTACCTTATAAAGAGAATGAAACAATAATCAATCTTCCGCTTTATAACACGATGAATATTAAAAGGCTTATCTAATCGCAATGTATAATTCAGTGACGTATAAATTTTAGCGATTTTTATTAAAATAACTGAGTACATGACAATTTTTTAATTTTTTGTATATCTTTGCAATTGCAACCGGAGTTACTGTAACACCGGTTGCAATTCCTGAAAACGACACATAAAATATTGATTATGAGATTTTACGACAGGCAAAAAGAAATACATTATTTTAATGGTATTTGGAAAAACTCTGCAAATTCTGCACAAATGACAGTTGTTGTCGGACGAAGACGTATAGGAAAAACCGTACTTCTTAAAAAAGTTATTGAACATATTCCGGCTGTTTATTTGTTCGTTTCAAGAAAAAATGAAACCTTGCTTTGCGAAGAATTTGTCCGGGAAATTGAAACGGCTTTGCACATTACAATTTTTGGTGAATTTAAAACTTTTGCATCGTTATTTGCGTATATAATGGAACTTTCAAAAACACGCAACTTTACCATTGTTTTCGACGAATTTCAAGATTTTTTTACTATCAATCCTTCCATTTACAGCGATATGCAAAATATATGGGATAGTACAAAAAACGACAGTAAAATCAATCTAATTATTTGTGGTTCAATGTATTCAATGATGAAGAAAATTTTTGAACATTCAAAAGAACCATTATTTGCACGACAAACCGAAAAAATTACAATACGGGCATTCGATATTCCAACAATCAAAGAAATTTTGAGCGAGCATTCCCCTCACTATTCGCCGGAAGACCTTTTGGCATTTTATTTGTTTACCGGCGGTGTAGCCAAATATGTGGAACTTTTTGTCAACAAAAAATGCTTTACGTTGAAAAAAATGTTGAATGAAATTTTTAGAAGTGAATCGTATTTTTTGGAAGAAGGCAAACAGGTTTTAATTGAGGAATTTGGGCGGGATTACGGCACATATTTTTCTATTTTATCGCTTATTGCATCATCAAAAAACACTCGCAGCGAAATAGAAGCTATTCTCAATAGTTCTATCGGCGGTCATTTGGAGCGATTGGAAAATGATTTTGATTTGATAAAAAAAATCCGCCCGATGTTTTCAAAACCTGCCACCAAACAGGTTAAATACGCCATTGAAGACAATTTCCTAAATTTCTGGTTCCGGTTTATTTATAAATATGCAAGCGCCATTGAAATAGGCAATTACGAATACGTTCGAGAAATTGTAGAGCGAGATTACAAAACATACAGCGGTTTTATTTTAGAAAAATATTTTACGCAAAAATTAATCGAAAGCAAGCAATTTTCGGCAATAGGAAATTATTGGGAAAGCGGAAAAAACAATAATGAAATTGATATTATTGCCGTCAATGATTTACAAAAACACCTATCATTTTTTGAAATTAAACGCCAAAAATCAAAAATCAACACCAATGCGCTCATTGAAAAATCGAACAACGTAGTAAAACAATTTACGGCATACACTTGTAGTTATAGCGGTTTGTCTATGGAAGATATGTAAAATCATTCATAATACTCAATTTCACGTTCAACAATACCGGTGCAGATTGGCATTGTATTTAAACCTTGCTCGTAAGTTGTTTTTGTAATCCAATTGCCGTATTTATCGTAAGTGTAAACATATTCGGTTTTATTATCAAACTCTTTTATGCTTTTAATTTTTTGTTCTAATTTTTTTGCTTTTTCTTCATTGTATTTACCGTCCATTATTGGTGTTTTGCCTACTCCATAATCATCATCATAATAATAATCATGTTTTTCCAAATTTTCCACTATGTTTCCTTGTTTATCATATTTACTATACCAATAGAGATAATCACCAACCCAAGAATCAAAATAGTAGCCATACGCTAACGTTGGGTCTCCACTTGAATTATAAAACCGAAAAACATTTGTACAACCATGATATGTATCACCATCATCGTATTGATAACAAAAACCTTTCCTTTCAATTTCCACTTTATCTTTATTGTATTTAGTAAAATATTTGCGCACCAATTGATTACCTTGGTATACATCAGTTTCTATAATATTATCAAATTCATCATGTTTATATTTACAAATCCACAATGTATCCATTTTAAAATCATTGTAAGCTATTCGCACTTTATCTATTTGATTCCCTTTATCATCACGTTTATGAGTACATTTCCATTTTAATGTTCCATTATCATACAATGTATGTCCCAAACAATACCCTCTTGCGTCACGTTCCATTATTTCTTTTGAAATTGTATTACCAAGAGAATCGTATTTGCTTTCTTCCATTACATTATCGTTGGCGTTTCGTTTCCATTTGGTTTTACTGAACAAAACTTTATTTGCGTCATAACTATCTTTTTCAATTAAACTTCCTTTATCGTTATATTTCCATGTAATTGTAGAATCTAACTGTCCGTCATGGTACGTTCTTTTTTCTATCTTTTGTCCTTTGTCATTATATTTTATAATTATTTTCGTAGGTACAAATTCATCATCATAATACTCTATCAAATTTTTCTTACCATCACATTTATAGGTTTGTGTACGGTAAATTCCTCCTTTCAAAATTTCCCCAAATTTTTCTTCTGCCCCATAACTCATTTCTTTAACAGATTTAATTTTTCCAAAGAATTTAATTGAATCTTTGGCAGTAGGGGTTGTTGGCACTTTGGTTATTTCTGTATTTTGTGCGTAGCCGCAAACAGAGAATACCAATAAAATCAATACGATTGCTGTTTTGTGTGTTTTCATAACTATAACTTTTAATGGGTTTGTAATTAATTTTGATATTTTCTTTCCTCATATATGCTCATAAAAAAACGGACTTACATTGTCCGTTACAGAGGTATTCGACGACCCACAAAGAAGAACAAGCAAGTCCGCATTCCTGCGGAGCAAGTTTTTCTTTGTTATTTGAAAGTGTCGAATTTTCTGTAACAAGAATATGTGTCATAATGTGCTTGTTGGCACAGGTTTTCGTTTATAAGCTATTTTTAATTCAAATGTAAAAATACAAAATATTATTTGAAATTGGAATGGAATAGGTTAAATCTTTTTTTGAAAATTTTATTTTGGGAAGTTCAATGTATCGCAATTTGGTATAATGTGTATTTTTGCCA
Source organism: Bacteroidota bacterium (assembly GCA_009786075.1). GTDB lineage: Bacteria > Bacteroidota > Bacteroidia > Bacteroidales > UBA1715 > WQTX01. The sequence goes on from WQTX01000031.1 coordinate 11,496, forward strand.
TTACAGATATATTGTAATTTTACCGAAAAGGTTGTATATTTGCAAAAAATAAGGAGTATATGCCAAAGGTTTTACTTTATATAACATCAAAAATAATTTGGGTTTTTTCATTTTACGGAACATGTTCTAACGACAATAGAGCGCATGTTCACGCAGGTAAAAAAGGTGTAGATAAATTTTGTAAAATTTGGTTAGAGCCACAAATAACACTTGCTCATCAAGGGGATTTAACAGATAAACAAATAAAACAATTGCTACAACTAACTGAAATACACAAAGAAAAACTATTACAACAATGGGCTAAATTTAAAGCCGGAGAAACATTGAAAATATTAACCATAAAAGAATAATGCTATGTATAAGATTGAAGGATTTTGGGACGTTGAACCAAAAATAAAAAAAATCAGTTTCCCATTACGAGGGAAAATGCAAGTAAACTTGGAAGATGGACGTGCATTATTGTTACCAATATCGGCATTCCCGAGTATAAAAAAAGTACCACAAAAGGAACGCAGCAAATGGTATTTAATGGGTGGCGGCGTTACTTGGGATACCTGTCCCGAAATTATACACATAGAACAAATGCTTGGAAATTTTCAAAAATACGCTCACGAAAGCTAACAATCTGATTATCATCAATGTGTCGTTTTTTGCCGCGACTTCTATCATTCCTGCTCTCGTGGCAGGATTTTTTATTTTCGGGAAGAAAAAACGTTCAATTTCATTTTATAACTTCGGCGAAAACGCACAAAAATGAAAGAACCATATTGAATTCGACAAACTCAATGACCATAAATTATAATTAATGTGTATTTTTGCCCCTCAAAAACAAAAAAACCATGGCAGATACTTCACTATTAGAAAAATTAGAAGTCCTCAAACTGAAATTTGAAGAGGTTGAACAGCAAATTACCGACCCGTCGATAATTGCCGACCAAAAACGCTTTATACAATTGAATAAAGAGTACAAAGAGTTGCAAGATTTGGTGGAGGTATACAAAGAGTATAAAAACACGCTTGATAATATTACCTCATCACGGAAAATTTTAGACGACCCCACGGCTGATGCCGAATTTAAAGAAATGGCTAAAATGGAACTCGATGAATTGCAAGCAAAACTACCTCAATTTGAGGAAGATATAAAACTCCTGCTTATTCCCAAAGATCCGCAAGACAGCAAAAATGCCATTCTCGAAATTCGTGCCGGAACGGGCGGCGACGAGGCTTCGCTTTTTGCCGGCGAATTGTACAGAATGTACGTAAAATACTGCGAAAAACGAGGCTGGCGCATTTCAATGACAAGTTGCAGCGAAGGCACCATGGGCGGTTACAAAGAAATTATTTGCAGCGTAACCGGCGAAGGCGTATATGGCGTGCTAAAATACGAATCGGGCGTACACCGCGTGCAACGTGTGCCGCAAACCGAAACGCAAGGGCGTGTACACACCAGCGCAGCCACCGTAGCCGTGCTACCCGAAGCCGACGAATTTGACGTGGAACTCAATATGAACGATGTGCGAAAAGACACCTATTGTTCTTCGGGACCGGGCGGGCAGTCGGTAAATACCACTTATTCGGCAATTCGCCTAACGCACATTCCCACCGGACTTGTGGTAACCTGCCAAGACGAAAAATCGCAGTTGAAAAACTTAGATAAAGCTATTATAGAATTGCGTACTCGGTTGTACAATATGGAGTACGAAAAATATATGAACGAAATAGCGTCGCAGCGCAAAACATTGGTTTCTACCGGCGACCGCTCGGCAAAAATTCGCACCTACAATTTCCCGCAAGGGCGTGTTACCGACCACCGTATAAATCTTACGCTTTACAACCTGCCGGCTATTATGGACGGCGATATTCAAGATATTATAGATAAACTGATTGTTGAGGAAAATGCTGAACGTTTGCGTGCAAGCGAGGGGTAATCGCATTATAAAATAGATTGCTTCGTTCCTCGCAATGACGCTTTTTTGTTGATTTGTGCAAACTCTCAAAAGAGCGTCATTGCGAACGAAGTGAAGCAATCCAGAATTAATAAACAATATGGGAAAATTAGTAGTAGTGCCCACACCGGTGGGCAATTTGCAAGATATTACTCTGCGAGCGTTGGAAACACTGCGCACAGCAAATTGCGTGCTTGCCGAAGACACTCGCACAACCGGCAATTTGTTAAAACATTTCGATATTAAAACGAAACTCATTGCCCATCATAAATTCAACGAGCACAAAAAGTTAGACCAAACTCTTGACCTCATTCGTGCGAATGAACTCACGGCGTTGGTTTCCGATGCCGGAACGCCTTCGATTTCCGACCCGGGGTATTTGATTACCCGCGCCTGCATTGATGCAGGTATTGAAGTCGATTGTTTACCCGGCGCAACAGCTTTTGTGCCGGCTTTGGTAATGAGCGGCTTTAGCAGCGACCGATTTTGTTTCGAGGGATTTTTACCGCACAAAAAAGGCAGACAAACCAAATTGACTGCCCTAAAAGACGAAGAACGCACAATTATTTTCTACGAATCGCCGCATAGAATTGCAAAAACGCTTGAACAAATTTTGGAATTTATTGGCGACCGCCAAGTAGCCGTAGTGCGTGAAATTTCAAAAATGTATCAAGAAACATTGCGAGGCTCGGCAAGCGAAGTGCTTGCACAATGCCGGCAAAAACCGCCAAAGGGTGAAATCGTACTATTGATAGAGGGGAGGAATGATTAATCCTCTTTAAGTCCCCCTTGAGGGGAACCGAGCTTGCGAGCTCAGCGGAGCTAATTTAGGGGGCTATTTTCTCATAAACCCCCATTGTTTGCTCCGCAATAGTTTCCCATTGATATTTATCCAACGGATACTCGCGTTTTTCAGGTTTTTCATTAATCAATTGCTGTAATTTTGCCGCAAGTTTTTCCACATTCCCCATTGGAAAATACGATTTCTGAGGAAGTCCGATTTCAAGATTTGGGGGAATATTGCTCACAAGAACCGGTAAATTGTAACTCATTGCTTCTAACAGCGAAATTGGCAATCCTTCGTTCGACGACGGTAGAACAAAAACCGAAGCATGAGTCAATAATTCTTGTAATTTTTCTCCTTTGATAAATCCGGGCAAAACAATTTTTCGGCGGCGACCGATTACTTTTAATTTACGGGAATATTGATCTTCAAAATCAGCATCACCGGCTAATACTAATTGGTAGCCGTTTTTATTTTTCAACGATGCAAATGCCTCAATCAAATGATGAAAATTCTTTTCGGGAGCAAATCGCCCAACGGCAAGAATATATTTTTGAGGCTCTACACCCAACTCGCTCAAATAGTGCGTGGTGTAAATAAAATTAGGCGCAGATACACCGTTGTGAATCAAATAAACATTTTTTTTATTATATTTTTCTATGATATTATTTTTAATAACGTTAGAAATAACTATCACTTCGTTAGCAAAACGACAACCCACTGTTTCGCCGAATTTCAGTATCATTTTAGCTAATTTGCCCCATTTATCGTGGTCGTAATTATGGCTGTGAATAGTCAAAACAACTTTCATACCAAACAACCGGGCAATGGGCACAACTAACGCAGGACCAATACCTTGTATATGCAGAATATCGGCATGAAAACGAAATTTAGCTGCCCAAACCGATTTCAGGCTATGTATCATCGCTTCTAAAGATTTTTTCTTTGGCGACGATATATTGGCAAGTTTCACACCCTTGTATTCCTGCAAGTTATCTTTCGCATAATCCGTCCTTCGTATTACGGTTATATCGTACTTGTGTGTCATGCGTGGAAACAACTCCTCGCAATGCGTTTCCACCCCGCCCATTATGTTGGGAATACCGCGTGTGCCTATTACTACTATTTTTTTCATTTTCTACCTCAGAATTTTTCCCTCAAATCGCCTTGCGTGGGGTCTTGACCTACATTGTACCAACATTTATCTAAAATAGCCGGTTTGCCTTGCAGGCTGCGTAATTTATTTTTCAAAGCCCATTTCACAGGGTGTTTTATGTATTTTTTCATTGCCGGAGCAGCAGTTCCTGTCATCCAACAGTTTTTCGGACATGTGCGCACCATTTCACGCACTTTTTGCGCTTGCTCGCTTGTCCATATTGCCTGAAAATCGGTAGTTTGGCGAATATTGCCCATCGTTTCCATCCAGTATCGTTCTTCCAATCCGTTGCAAGGATACACATCGCCGTAAGGGTCAACAAAAAAACTGACTATTCCGGCTTCGCAAGGCAACATGCGGCGATTACCTTCAATGTAATTAATCAAACCCATATTTAAAAAGGCACGAAACCATGATTTTGGGTGGTTTTCTTTTAGTTGCAAATTGACTAATTTTTCGATATTTCCACAAACTTCTGTTTGATTGGTAATTGCATTATCATTTTTATGAAAATAATACGAATTATGGAAAGCCGCCGTTGCAAACTCCAATCCGAGAGATTTTGAAAGTTGATACAGCGAAAGCATATCTGCCGAATTATTATTGGAAATGGTGCAGCCAAAACCAATATCTTTAAGTCCCATTTCTTTCAATGTGAGCAGTGTACGCAATCCTTTGTCGAAACCTCCGGCGTGCCCGCGTAATTCATCATTTTTGCAGGCAAGTCCTTCTATGCTGATACGAATACCTATATTGGGGAATTTCTTAGCCAAAGCAATTACTCTATCTTCGTACCAACCCGATGTTGAAATAACCACACGCGGCGCTTTGGTAAAGCAAACTTCGACGATTTTGTCCAAATCCTCACGAACAAAAGGCTCGCCGCCTGTGAGATTGATAAATTTCACATTCGGAAGCATTTTTAATTCTTCGGGTGTAATTTCCTTGCTTTTTTCGGTTGGGTATTCCCAAATATTGCACATTTTACAACGCATCGGACAACGGTAGGTTGTGATGATGCACATATCGGTGGGTTGAGGAATTTGGGTCATAGGTTTTAGGTTTTAGGAGTTAGGAAACAGAATAAATAGATTTTGCATTTTTGTAAAAAATACAATCTACTACGTTTTTTGGTAATTTGAGACCTGTAATTTGCGTGGGCAATTCGGGATTGTTACTTATATTTCCCGTTTTGATAACCGTATCGGTGGCGAAAAATAACCAATGTTTTTTGATTTTCCGGCATAAGTATTCGAACAACAAACTCATATAAATAGAGGGAAAACACTTATAGACAAGATTTGTCCACCCCCACCGGTACTGTTCTGCCACGAAATAATCTAAGCCGTACACTATTCTGTTCCGGTACGTTTCAAAAAAGTCAATAACAAGATTTCTGTTTCGTAGCGTTTGTTCAACAATATGGTCAAAACGTCCCGATAAATCCACATAAAAATTGGGAAACCTATCAAACCGTTTTGCTATTTCCTCAAAACTCCAATCCATACTGCCCAAATGAGCGCCGACGAATATCAATTCGGGATAGCGTTCCAATATGCGGTCGCGCGCCTCAATTTGCTGTTCGTATGAAGGTATATCTGAATGCAGGTACATGTGATAGTTTGGATTTTTACTGAAATATCGCCTGTCGCTGTCGGTAGTCATACTTTCAAGCGGCAACCAGCAATTGCGGGGTTCGCCCAAATGAGCCAACAGCGGTATTTTCTTTTTTTCGAGGAAAGCAAATATTGGGGCAAACACCGGATTGTCTGCCATAACGTATGTTCCGGCTTCATTTTTTAAAGTCATTCCTATATTTTTCCATATTTTGATTCCTCGTGCGCCTGCTGTCATACACTTTGTAATATGTTCTATAGCATCTTCGGCAAATGTTTCCGAAGCAAATGTTACAGCGTTGAAAGTACCAAGGAAATTGAATGTTTCGGGGTGGCGTTTATGAAGAACTTGACTGATTTCAAGTTGAGCATCTATCGGAAGAATATCAAAATTCGTATTAATGGAAAGAAGATTCATGTTAGCTTTTTTTGCCTTGCGCACACATACATCATTGAATGTATGATAATGAGTATGTGCATCATACTTAGGTGCTTTGATGAAATCTGTGGGCAAGTAATATTCTTTCATGTTTTTAACGATAAATCTTCACGATTTCCTGATAATACGTTTCTGCCGAATAGCGATTTTGCGATTCTTCTGCTATCGTTTTATAATCAAATGTTGTTGCAAACATTTGTTCTATTTTGTCTTTTAAATCTGCCGCATTGCGGCTTTCAAACAACATTCCGGTTTTTCCGGTTTCAATCAATTCGGGAATACCGCCAATGCGTGCACCCAAAACCGGCGTACCCAAACTCTCAGCTTCGATAACCGAAAGCGGATTGTTTTCGTACCATTCGCTTGGAATAACTGTAAAGCGTGCATTGCCGACAATTTCTTTTATACCGTCCCATTGTTTGTAACCAACAAATTCTATGTTATCGGGTGCTTGCTGCATTAATTCTTCCTGTAATTCGCCGCCACCAATAATTTTTAATTTATAAGGCAACGTTTTTGCAGCATCAATTAAAGTTTTAACGCCTTTTGTGTGCGACAATCGCCCAACAAAACAATAATAATCTTCCTTTTGATTATAATCTTCTTTTTTCGTCTTTTCAACATCAATAAAATTACACAAGGGTACGATTTTCTTCATATCAAAACCGCCTTGTATCATTTTTTCTGCCATAAATTGACTTGGGCAAATAAAAACGTCGGTGTATTTTTCTAATTTTTCGCGTGTCCATTTTATAGCTTCTTGGTATGCTAAAACGCTGGCGAACAAAGAATTTTTCATACAACGATTTTTCAAAACCTGTTTTTTGTCAGTAAAACAAAGTTCGCAAATTTCTTGTCCGTTACGCAAACAATCGTAACGCGGACAAAGCAATTTATAATCGTGCAAAGTCCACACTACCCGTATGCCTCGTTCGTGCGCAATTTGTGCAATAACAGGCGAAAGTTGCGTGTGTATATTATTCAAATGCACTACATCGGGCTGAAAATCGTCTAACAAAGCATTGAATTTCTTTTTTACCTCTGCAGTTCCCAATGGTCGCATAAATGCTTCAAACATTCCTAATCCGGGAGAAAATTTTACTTCCGAAGGGAAATATTTACTCCACCGACTTGGCAAATTTTCGGAATATTGCATTGCAAACATGGCGGTTTCGTGTCCGTGCTGTTGCAATAACTGTTCGAGGTTGATTGTGTAAATACAATCGCCGCCGCGAGGGTAATAGAATTTATTTGAAAGGAGAATTTTCATAGTATTAACATCATCTTACGCCACAAAAATCCAATTCTACTTTATTTTCATTTTTTGTTATGGTCAAAAACTCTTTGTGTCGTACTAACCAAACTACAATGTCTGCCTGTTCGTATGCTATGTTGCAATCAGCTAAACTAAAAGTTATATGACTTTCTATGTTAGGCTCCACAATTAATACATCGGCTTTTGCCTCCGATATAATACGCGATACAATGTATTTTGCCGGAGATTCCCGCAGGTCGTCGATGTTTGGTTTGAAAGCAAGTCCCATACAAGCTACCACAGGTTCTCTTTTGTATTTTTCTTCAAATTTCTCGCAGGCATCTAATATTTCATTGGCACACCAATCGGCTTTATAATCGTTTGTTTCGCGCGCTCTTTTGATGATATTAGCTTGTTCGGGATAATCGGAAACAATAAACCAAGGGTCAACGGCGATACAATGACCGCCTACGCCGCAGCCCGGCTGCAAAATATTGACACGCGGGTGTTTATTTGCCAATTCTATCAATTCCCAAACGTTGATACCGGCTTTGTGGCAAATCATCGAAAGTTCATTGGCAAAAGCAATTTGCACATCGCGCGACGAATTTTCGGTAAGTTTGCACATTTCGGCTGTGCGGGCATTGGTTTTATGCAACAAGCCTTTTACGAATTGAGCGTAAAATTCAGCGGCTTTATCCGAAGATTCTTGGTTGATACCGCCAATAACACGGTCGTTATTTTCCAATTCATATATAACATTGCCGGGCAGTACACGCTCCGGACAATAAGCAATAAAAATTTTACCGTACAATTCCGGACGTTCTTTGAAGATACATTCTGCCATTTTTTCGGTAGTCATTACCGGCGAAGTGGATTCAATAATAAATAAACTTCCTTCTTTCAAAAACGGAATAACTGCTTTTGTAGCATTCCGCACGTATGTAATGTCGGCTCTGTGATTTTGTTTGAACGGCGTAGGCACTACAATTAAAAACACATCGGCTTCTTCGGGTTGTAAAGCAGCACGCAGGTATTTTTTTTCAACCACATCTTTTACCAATCTGCCCAAATCCGGCTCCACAATGTGTATTTTGCCTTGATTGATGGTTTCCACCACAGTGGGATTAATATCAACGCCAACCACTTCAATTCCTTTGCTTGCTGCTACCGCAGCGGTGGGCAATCCTATGTAGCCCAGTCCCATGAATACTGCTTTCATGTACGTATAATTTTATGATTGTCTCATTATTTTCACTATTCTTTGTACTGCAAGTCCGTCGCCATAAGGATTGTGTACTCTTTGCATTGCGTTGTAATACGCAGTGTCGTGCAACAAACGATTTACTTCTGTTATAATTCTGTCTTTGCTTGTACTTACCAATTTTACCGTTCCTGCCTCAACAGCTTCGGGGCGTTCGGTAACTTCGCGCATTACCAGCACCGGTTTTCCGAGACTTGGCGCCTCTTCCTGTATGCCTCCGCTATCGGTTAGAATAATATGCGATTTTTCCATCAGCCACACAAAAGCGGGATATGCCAACGGATTTATCAGTTTGATGTTCGGTTTCCCTACCAAAAGTTTATTTACCGGTTCTTGCACATTAGGGTTCAAGTGCACAGGATACACAATTTCCACCTCAGGATTTTTGGAAAGTTCGAGCAATGCCTCGCAAATATTAACAAAGCCGTCCCCGAAATTTTCGCGGCGATGTCCGGTAACTAAAATAATTTGTTTTGAAAAATCAATAGTTTCTTTCAATGTTTCAATTTCATTGTCGGAATAATTTTTCAGTTTATCTGTGGCAAATAACAGTGCATCTATAACCGTATTGCCGGTTACTGTGATATGTCCCAGTGTTTTTTCCGAAAAAAGATTTTTTCTCGCTGCTTCGGTAGGTGCGAAGTGTATGTCGGTTAAGCGGCTTGTCAATTGCCGGTTCACCTCTTCGGGAAAAGGCGCTTGCTTATTATACGTGCGCAATCCTGCTTCAATATGGCACACTTTCACACCTGCATAAAAAGCTGTCAAGGCTGCAGCGGCAGAAGTAGTGGTATCGCCATGCACGAAAGCGTAATCGGGTTCAAATTCTTCCAAAATAGGTTGTAAGCCGGTGATGACATCGGCTGTGAGTTGGAATAGATTTTGCCCCGGTCGCATCACGTTGAGGTCGTAATCGGGGGCGATTTCGAAAAATTCCAACACTTGGTCTAACATTTTCCTGTGTTGCGCCGTAACGCATACTTTGGTTTCAAAATTGTTCGGATATTTTTGAAACTCCTTTACCAACGGAGCCATTTTGATGGCTTCGGGGCGTGTGCCGAAAATTAGTAATATTTTTTTCATGTGGTTGTGAGTTGTGAGTTTTGTACGACAAATGTAAACTTTTTTTGACATAAAGTTTCATTGCACGCAACAAATTTATGAAAAATAAATATATTAGGCAAATAATCGCATTGATTTTAAAACTCTTACCGAATTTTTTCTATAAATTTTTCACACCAATTATCACTGTTTATTACTAATGATTTTTCAAGCGTGTTTGTATATAAACGCTTCAAATCGGCAGGGGAGCTTCCTAAAAAATCAATAATTTTTTCTCTAAATTCGGCAATTGAGGAACAAATATAGCCATCAACGTTTGACGTTATGTAGTCGAATTCCGTTCCATCGGCTTTTATTGCAATTACAGGCAAGCCAAATTGCATTGATTGTATGATGGACAACCCACCTTCGCCGGGCATCATAAAAAGATGCGATTTTAAATACGTATCTTCCAGAAAGGAAAAATCGTATGATGCCGGTTTAAAAATTAGAATAACATTAGGCGGAGGTGTAATAGATGTTAGTTCCGGTTTAAACATTCCATCGCCAATAATCACAAAACTAATCGTTTTGCGTATTCCTCGAAATTGTTCGATTAAGAGGTGTAAATTTTTTCGTTCTTCTATGGAGCCAACATATAACACATTCAATGAATCGGGCAACGTTTTAATCCGATTCTCAATAGCTTCTGAGTATTTTCCCCTTCGTGATTTAAAATAGAGCGTGGAAATTGTATTTACATTACAAAAACAGTTTTTAGCACCCATATACTGTTGCATGTATTCTTTTGCCAGCGATGAATATGCCATTTGTGCATGAGTATGTTTAATAAAAACACGAAGAATTGCATCAATGAATTTTCTTTTGGAAGTGCGGGTTTCGCCGTTATAACCTGCGTCCCACCAAACTATTTTCTTTTTTAAGAGCCAAGCAATGGGTACTAAAAATATATCGTTTAAAAGGTTCGATGTGCCTTCCAGTACAACCACATCATATTTTCGTAATTTAAAAAACGCATGCGGATAAAAAGGGATAAACCTAATTCGTTTCCCTTTAAAAACTGAGGAAATAGAAGATACAATGTCTATTTTGAGCTTTTCGCTATTTTCGTCGGGAATAAAACCTTTTTGCGAACCGATACCCATTCCTTTGGTTGCAACAACTTTCACGCTCGCAACGTCCGACCTTTCAGACAATTCTTCAAACAACCCATACCTGAATTTTGCTAAAAAGCGTTGGTATATTATGATATTAGGTTTTGTTGGGGGCATACTTGTATCTTGCTTTTGCATTAAAGTCAGTACAAAACTAATACATTTATCTAATTAATGTAAAAATTTTACCGGAAAATTTCGCCCATGTATTCTCTTCTATATATTCACTAATAACCTTACTATCAACAGTAAGAGGATAATCAAACAGAGGTATATCTTCAAATGTATCGTAACAATACACTGCACCTTCCATATCTCTAAAATTACCAACATTTGGAGCTATCATGGGCTTGCAAAAATTCAAACTGTGTATCATTGCTCCCGAACTTAAAACCGAAGCCGGATTATATGTAAATAAAACACAGCCGCTCCGTGCAATGTAATGGGCTAATTTTTCATCGGGCAAAAATTCATTTATAAAAGTTATATTGGGCGTTACATTTTGCAACACTTTATTCTTATAACCGGCATCGGGGCAATACCCGCAAATTACAATCTTTTTGGTCGCAAAAAAAGGATTGTCCTTAACGAACGATAAAAATTCCGCTACTCTGCTTCTTTCATTCACACCACCCCATATTATATAATCCCACTGAATTTCTTCGGATTTTATAATGTCGGCGCTATAAACGGGGTGAGAAATATAATGGGCTTTTTCGCCGTATTTCTTTCTGTATTTTTCATTAAAAAAAGTAACTCCTTCGCTGGAATGTGTTATTACAATTTTGGAATATTTTGCCATAAGTTTCATTGCAAAATCCACCAATTTGCTTTCGCCTTTGTGAGCGGATTTGTTGTGTAATACCCAAATAATTTTTTTATTCAATATACGCAATGTAATCATTCCCATTAAAAAAAATAGAAATTGGATTTTTCCATATTGCTTGTGAATAATTAAATCAACCCATTGAATAACAAATAAATCGGCATCTAAATTGAAGAACAAACTTGTTATTCCTATTTTCCCCTTTCTATTGACTAATGAAAAATTTGAATTAGTATCAAAAGCATCATGGAAATGTTTTATGTATAGATTTCCTACACTACCATCGCGATTGGGTGTATAGGTTGGGTATATGTATATTTTTTTTGTCATAATTTTCGTTTTTAAACTACCCCCAACCCCCTAAAGGGGGCTTTCAGAGCAGCGAAATAGACCTAAGCAACAACTTTTTTACTGAGCAAAAGTCCCCTTTAGGGGTATAATCTCCTTTTTTTGTAATAATAGTACACTATTCCTAAAACATGCAAGTAGGGTTTATTGAGTTGTTTGCAAAAATCTTTAATATGCCATTTTTGTTCTTTTGGCAGTAAAACATTTTTATATACTATAATACCGGTAATTTGCCAGCGCATAAGTTGTAAGATATGTTTTTTCCCAAATAGTGTGCAAATCCATTTACTATATTCAATATTGGATTGTAATTTTCTTTTAACAATCGCTCTGTCCGATGTGTTGGAAGTTATGTTGACTTGACTTCTCCGCCAATTAACTTTAGCTTTGTCAATAGTTTTTATTCCTTTCCGAACCCCCAATTTAACCCATGTTGCGTCATCGGAATTCCATGCCATGTCAAAATTTTGAAATTTACCTGCATTACAATATGCCTCTTTGTTGAAAATATATTCACAAACAAACGATGAGATTTTTCCGCTTAACTTTTTCAGCAAAAAACTTTCTGCCGGTAGAACTGCCGGAAACTCCGGTGCCATTTGCAGTACCCGACTATTTTCATCTATTACGGTAACATTAAAGTGATACAAATCGTAACAAGCTCCGTTGCTAATTTCCTTGTAAAAAGCCTCTACACACTCGGACTCCATTTCGTCATCGTCCGAAAACAGCCACAGCCACTCTTCTGATTGCGACAGGGCAATGCAACGCTCCCACTGCGCCACCAAATCTTTCCCGCCTGCGTTTTCTTCAAATCTATGATATTGTATGTTTATCTTATTCTCATATTTTTTTACAATGGAATATAAATCATGCGGGCTGGCATCGTCGCCAATATACAAGGTAAAATCCTTGCACGTTTGACCCGCAATAGATGCTAAGGCTTTATCTAAAAAAGCAGCTTTATAAGCCGGAATGATTATAGCTAAATTATTCATACTATTAATTTCCCCTGTTAAATCTAAAAACTTTTTTAGGAAGTCCAAGTCTCATTTTAGGCACCTTCGTGGGTTTTATCTTTATCCGTATCGGCTCGTAGGGAACAATTTCGTCAGTGTCCTCAATCTCTTCTCTTTTAGGTGTATTTAAAACAATAGTTTTTATTATTGCTCCCACAACAAGCATAGTTATTGATGTAACTCCCAATGTACCCGTCCCTATGGCAAAAGCAAGATACAGCGTAACTACCGCTAAACCTAAAACGGCAATCTCTTTATTTACTTTTCTCTTGCGCCAAAAAAACGCAATCAAAGTGCCATACAATAGAAAAAAACACAGTAAACCAATCAATCCTTGTTCTATCATTAAATTGTATATAACACTTTCATAACCAGCCATATCTTCGTCTAATATTGCATTATCCAAATCGCCAATCCCCAATTCGTTATTGATGTATCCATATCCATTTCCAAAAATCGGGCTTTGAGAAAAATATTTAACCGCTCCTAAAAATTGAGTTTGCCGCATTTCTATCGAACTACCCATTGTCTTGCCTCCTCCTGTAAGAAATATGTCGAGAGTATTATCTACCGTTTCTTGAATAGGCGGCACAAAAGAGTATAAACATATTCCGACAAGAAGAGCCGCAAGGGTAATTTTCATCATCTTCGTAAGACTTGCAGATAAGAATATGAAAACCACAGATGCAAAAAAAGCCGCACCAAGCACTGTTCGCGAAAAACATAACAATGTTCCAACAAAACCTGCCGCTACTGCTATATATTTCAGATAGGTTTTTCGTGATTTATAAATAAAATACAACAATGCAAACAAAGAAGACACAAAGCCATACACAAATGTGGCAGAAAATGTAGATACCGCTCTAAATCTATCGTTTGAAGCATCTAATACTCTGAGCTTAAAAAACGTATATGTGTCTCCACCAACAAAAAAGTTCTCAACCACCCATTCATAATACGGATTGGTACGCGTAACCCAATTAAATATTCCATAAATACCTACAAAAACCAAAACAATAAACAAGGTGTTCAATGTTTTTTGCATATCAACAGGTTTTTTAATAGCAAAATATCCTGCGAACAATAGTAAATGTGTTTCTACAACATTGTTGAACGGAATATAAAATTTATGGAACAACGTAAGCCGACTATCGACAACGGCTATGAGAAACGTGCATATAATTAAAAATATCAGCAATCGTTTAAACGGGAAACTGTTCCATTCGCGGCGAACGGCGTTTTTTTGAATACCTATTACAAACAAAAGTGAAAGAATAATCCATCGCTGAATGGGCATTTCTATAGGAGTAGAAAACACCACTATCATTCCATTCAACAGCAAAAAACCCACAAAAGTCCAGCATAAACTTTTATACGTTCGGCGGTGCTGAATTATCTTACATAAGAAAAACAGGGCAATAACTATTGCTATTATTTGTGCCATAAAAATTATTTTTCTAAAAATGTCGTTTAACTTCGTTGAGGGCTTCGCCCATCCATATTTTTTATTTCCCTCCTGAAATAATCGCTGTAAATTTAGGGAAAAAGCGGTTCAATACGTAATACACGCCAAGAGCAGTAAGAACCACAAAAATTGTATTCATAAAATATAAACTTGTTAGTGCAAAATCGGATTCGGGCTTCAGAATCATAAATGTTATTTTTCTCAAAGTGCGCAGTAAAAATGGTTCATGGATAGCAAAAACAAAAAATGAAGCAGCACCTAAAAACGGTATTGGTTTGATTTTCCTTTTTTCAAACAAAAGTGCAAGCAAATTGAACCAGAATACACTGCCAATAATAGTATCTGCTTTGTGAATATAGGCATTAAAATCATAAAAATCATATCCTTTGGCAAATGCAATCAAAGGATAAAGAATAAATGAAAGATTTCTTACTCTGCTAAAATCTTTGACCAAATTCCGTTTGTTTATTCCACAATATGCCCCTGCTGTAAAAAAGAAAATACAATAGCCACTGTGACCACCAATTATTTTAGACCAACACCCTAAATACCACAGTACTCCAAGTAAAATCACTCCATAAATTTTTGTTGTTCGGCAAAAAAAGTAAACAATTGGTGTCAAAACAACAGCAATCATCAAATCGCGTATAAACCAAAATTGATAAGCAATCGGACGAGAACTCCTTCCCATTCCCATAGCATACCCCTCTTTCTGAGCACCGTCATTATTCCAAAAATAACTAAAAAATTCCGAAAAATTAATATCTTTATTCAAGAAACCATTTAATTGAGGAATTATATTCATAATCATATATAACGTAAACACTGCCAAATTCCAAAACAAATAAGGGACAAGTAATGTTTTTGCTCTGTTTTTCAATTTGCTTTCATAGACCGATATATCGAATTTTTCTACATTCAAAAAAAATAAAAACCCCGACATTAAAAAGAATAGTGCGATAGCAATTCCACCTACATCAAAGAACCTTGAGAAAAAAGTATAAATGGGTAAATCATTATTTGTTCCTATTATTTCCCCGTTTATCACAATCTCGGAAACTATATTATGGGAAATTACCACTCCCACGATAAGTGGAAATCGAATAAAAGCAATCACTTTTGATTGTAATTCTTGATAATTTTTAGAGTTGGTCATATTTTTGTCTTTTCGCTCTTAACTTCGGGTTAACTCAAATATCTATAAACAAAATATTTCACTTTTTGTTTAATTCCTGTTATTTCGCTCAAAGGTGTTTTTTCTTTTGTTATTCTATCTTTGCGTGCTTCCACCTTCCAATCTGTCCAACTGAATTTTGGATTTTTCAAAAAAGTTTCCAAACAGTGTTGTAAACCGGCTTGTGTATTTGTAAAACTTTTGGCATCAATATATTGCGAGATTTTCGCATTATCGAAAACTCTGTTGTAAAGCCGGTCGTGTCGAATTTGATATTGACTTGTACCGGTTCGCCACTCCGAAAAATTATTCAAATCCTGCAACAGAACTTTTGGGCGGAAAGCTGCATGTTTTTCCAAAACCGACAGATAAACATTCAAAACCTCGCTCCATTGTATGCTTTCCGGTTGTGTAATATGAAAACACTCGCCTAAGGCACCGGCTTTTCCAATTACCGACGCAATTCCTTTGGCAACGTCAAATCCGTAGGTAAGCGTTGTTGTTTTCTGCATTATATCGCTCGAAAACACAATCGTTCTGCCGTGTAATGCGCGATAAAGCCATTCTTCTTTTTCCAACACACCAAGTTGAAAACGGTTCTCGCTATACGTAATATACGGACGAATGATAGTCCAATTTTTCCTTCCTGAATTTTTCAGAATATCTTCTTGCCGGGCTTTGGTTAAAGAATATTCATCGGTTGCCAAATAATCGGCATCGTGTGAAACATCGAGTAATCGTGCCGAGGTTTCGGTTATCGGTTGTTCGGAACCGGCATACACCCGTGCCGAACTCAAAAAGATATATTGCTTCGTGCTGTTTAATAGTAAATCAACTCTTTCTTTAAACGTTTGAGTATGATAAATCATGAAATCAACAATCGTGTCCCATTGGTGCATTTGCAGGCACTCTTGCAAAAAAGTTTCGTCTTGTGCATTGCCTTGCAGATAATGCACATTCTCGTTTGATTGTATGCGCCGGCGCGAAGTAACAAAAGTTTCAACTCCTTGTTCTTTCAAGAGTTGTACCAAATGAATGCCCATTGCACCCGTACCACCTAAAACTAACACTTTCATACGGCTTTGTCTGTCGGTCAAAATTCTCTATTTCAAAATTCCCAATGAATCAATAGTACCCAATACACTCTTCAAATCCTCAATCAATAATTGCGTTCTACGGTCTGTACCTTGTTTATTCAGATGTCCGGGCAGGTCAAACATCAAAGAATCGGGCATTATATATCTTTCGGGATTGCCCAGAGTGGTAAATCCATTGTTGCGATATTCTTCCTCTATTTTTTTGATAGCTTCTGTTGAATTATTAAATGATGTGGTGGGGTAGCCGGGATATGCAATTAATACAATACTGCCTTTCTTTTGTAATTCATTGGCAATAGATTTTATTCCACTTATTATTTGGGGATTATACATTTCAGGGGTCATTGGTTTTTCCAATTCCCAATCAAATTCCTGTTTCTCCAAATTCCAATGTGCATCAACATCGCCGTATTTGTTGAATGCGTTGACACTGTACACAATATTTTCGTCCACATTTGTATGTATGTATTCATTTCTGTCAAATTTCGATAAAATAAATTTCCCTACATACGGAACGCAATTATACATTTGTTGAGGGCTTAAAAATCGAATGTTCGTTTTATCGCAATCAACAACAATTCTGAGTAGATTTTCGGAACCATAGTGCCAATCTCTCACAAAATAGCGATATTCGGGTGCCAGAACTATTATGTCGCCCTTTTTTATGTATGGCACCAAACTTTCTAATATATATTTTATACCAAGACTTTGAGCAATTGCCGTATTTATAGGGTTTAGTTGTAAAGAATCTTTGATTAGTTGACTATTGAGTCCAAAACATACATTGGAACCACCAACAAAAATAATTCGTGGCGAAGGCGTGTTTTCCAATAACGCTCTTTTTTGTTTTTCGGCAAAAATATTTGCTTTTGTAACC
The DNA here is from genome assembly GCA_009786075.1 of Bacteroidota bacterium. Taxonomy (GTDB): domain Bacteria; phylum Bacteroidota; class Bacteroidia; order Bacteroidales; family UBA1715; genus WQTX01. Next base: position 28,978 of record WQTX01000031.1, read on the forward strand.
CATGGAGTGGGTGGTAAAAGAAAAAACAAGCTAAATGACAATGCCAGCAAACTTACAAATATCAATATTTTTAAAACAAATCGTTTCATTGTTAAAATTGAAAATAAATAAAATCAGGCGACTCGCCTTTAAGGCTATACAAACAAATAGTAAACGCAAGAACAAAATAAAAGGTATATCGTAACCACTTGTTCCAACTAAAACCCAATGTTTCCAATCCGTGTTCTTTTTTGCGTTGCGCCCATTCTACAACCAACATGAACAACACGAACCAAATCGCCCAAGTGTCTTTTAGAATAAACATGAGATATGTAGCTCGTAAAGTGTCAAACTGAATCATTCCACCTAAAAACTCAAACGCCTGTCCAACACTTTCGGAACGAAACAGCACCAATCCAAGAGTCCAAAGTGCAAAAGTCAACAAAATAGTAAGCACTATTTTAGGTTTTGGAAAATCCCATTTATAGGTTTCTATTTTGTTCTTCTTAAACATTGCACCCGATAAAATCAAAGGAATGAATAAAAGCCCGTGATAAAATCCCCATAATACAAATGTCCAATTATCGCCATGCCACAATCCGCATAATACAAAATTGACGACGATTGCCAATATCATTCCCCACTTACCCCAATTTCGCCACTTGATATTCAAAGGCATAAAAACATAATCAGTCAGCCAAGCAGTGAGCGAAATATGCCACTTGCGCCAAAATTCTGCGATGTTTTGAGCAAAATACGGAAAATCGAAGTTTTTGGTTACACGAAATCCTAAAACTTTTGACACCCCAATTGCCATATCGGTATATCCCGAAAAATCGGCATACAGTTGGAATGAATAAAAAACGGCGGCTATCAGCAATGCGCTACCCGATTGGTCTTGATAATTTTCGAAAACCTGATTTACATACACAGCTAAGTTATCGGCAATTACTACTTTTTTGAATAAGCCCCAAAGAATTTGCCGCACTCCGTCAACAGCAAGCGAATAGTCAAATGCCCGAGTGCTTTGCAGTTGTGGAATTAAAGTTGCAGGGCGGTCTATCGGTCCCGAAAGAATGCAGGGGAAAAACGCTACATACGTAGAAAAAGCAATTATATCGCGCGTTGGCTCAATTTTACCTCTCTGAATATCAATAATATAACTCAACAAACGGAAGGTGTAAAAACTAATACCTATCGGTACAATAATTTTGAACGTATGTAAATTTGTTTGCAGTCCGAAAAATTCAAACAAATCTTTAAACGAAGTTATAAAGAAATTGAAGTACTTGAAATACAGCAATGTACCAATACCAAAAACTACGCCCAAGGCGGTAAACAATGATTTGCGTTTGTCTGTTTTCGCTTCAAAAGAGGCAATTCCCAAACCATAAAAAATGGCTGTGGTTACGGCAAGTAAGGGTAAAATTTTCCAATTTGCCCAAGCGTAAAACACATAACTTGCTATAAGCAACAATACATTTTGCGGTTTGGTTCTTTCTTTCAATACAAAATAGTAGAGAGAAAAAACAACCGTAAAAAAAATCAAAAAATGTATTGAGTTGAAAATCATTTTGTTTTTATGATACTTATCTAAATAAGTAGTTAGTAGAATTTAATGATATATTTTCTGGATTAACTTCGTTGAGCTCCGCTTCGCTCCGGTTGCTTCACTTCGTTCGCAATGACGCTCTTTCGAGGGTTAGCACAAATCAACAAAAGAGCGT
>WQTX01000032.1 GCA_009786075.1 Bacteroidota bacterium
TGTATATCACAAAGTTACACTTTTTATGTGATATAAACAAATGAATATCAATAATTTAAAAAAAATTTTATCGTATATTTGGCGAGTTGTGCAACAGACACTACCGCTTTTGTTAAGGTCACTTAATTTAGGAGAAGTAGTTGTAGCAGAGTTAATTAAAACTAACGTTTCTGTTAATTCCACATCGCTTTGTGCAAGTACAACTTTCAATTCTTGAATGTCAGAAGAACCTTTTTCTACTTTGTAACCAAAAGTAGCATTTTCGCCTACTTCAATGTTAATAACACCATTGGTGTTTAATAAGTTTACACTTGCGCTTACACTTGGGGGATTGTTATCTTTACCACAAGAGCTAAAGAAACCTAAAGCCGCTACGCAAGCTGCCAAAATGATTGAATTGATTTTTTTCATGATTAAAAATTTTAGTTAATAAGTTTTTGATTAGTTTAAAATATGTAATTTGAATTTATTTCTGTAGAACCGTGTAAATTGTTGTCAAGCTAATGTTAAATTTATTTAAAAACTTACAAACGACTAAATGCCTATACCCTTTTTTGTCTGCGCAAAGGAAACGAAAACAACAATCATTTACACAAACTTTTTGTAGTAGAAATAACCGCAATTGTGGTAAAAATTACCACAATTATATTTGCAACGAAGATTTAATCTCTTCGGAATAGCAGGCGAAGAAATCGGTTTTTAAAACAATTGAAATTTTATGAAGTAATTCGGGGTAAATGTGTTTTTGCTGTAATTGTTTACCCAAATTACTGCGGTCAGCACCAACCTGCTTTGCAAGCCACGCAACAGACGTGCCGTATTCGTCCATTTTCCGGCGAATAATCAATCCAATATTAATAGTTGTGTGTGGAGTTTTTGGCATAAAAAAAAGCGTAAACCGTTTGTTGATTGCTTATTTTACACCTGGGGTTCGTCCAAAAACCGTAAACCAAAATAAGCACAAACAGTTCACGCCGCGTGGACGTGAACTCCGTAGCTTATTCTCGGTTTTGGCATATAACCAAAACTTGAAATTTTGGACGATTTCAGGTGTGAGAACAAAGAGCTAAAAGCTCAAATCATAATGTTGTTTAAATATTTCTTATCAAATTTTTATTGGTAGTAAATTTATTTTTAGCCGAATTAAATAAAAGGATTAATAATCCGTAACCGATTTTCTATTAATTGATTATGCTGAAAATCCTCTGAATAGAGAATATCACAACCAGCTTCTAATGCAGACGCAACTATAATGCTGTCGAATAGTTGAAAATCGTATATGGAAATCAATGTATGCGCCAATCGCAAGGTTGATAACGTTACGGAATGAATAGTGCAACCTTCCAAATCGCTCAAACATATATCAAGAATTTGCTCTTTTGACAACTTCAACAATCGCTTGCTAACATTCAGATATTCAGAAATAACTTGTGAACAAACAATGGGCGATAAATCTATTAAATCATTCGCCTTTTTCTGTTTTTCCAAACTGTCGCTATTGCGAAGATAGAGAAAAATATTTGTATCAACAGCAAAACTATTCATCGTAATTATTTGCCTCTTCGCGATTAAATTTATAACCAAGCGCACTGAAACTAACAGAATATTTTCTGTTGTTTTCTTCACGTTTTTTCCTGTTTTTCACAATTCTATCATTTATTAAAACAGGCGAATTAGAGGTATTAAGCACCTCATTTACAGGAAATGCAATAACCTCTACCTTTTGTCCATACCAACTTTGCGGTATAGGAAAAGTAATCGTATTACTATTGGGTGTGTAAACTGTACGTAACATAATTTCTAATAAATATAAATACAAATATACTATAATTTTCCTAAAAACAAGTAAGGGCGAGATAAAAACTAATCTATCTCAACAATAATCTCCACATTTTCAGGATTTTGATGAACGAAAGTAACATTTTTCGGTTTGGCAATTATCGCAACAGGAATTTCGCCGGTGGCGGCATTGCGTTTGTTATAATCGGCAACTGCTTTAAAATCGGTTTCCGAAATTTTTCCGGCTTGCGACATGCCTACAAACATTGTAATCGTTACGTTGTGTTGCATCAAATCGACCACCACGCTGGCAGGTACATTAATATAGGTAATAGGAACAGTATATTTTTTTTCGGTAAATTGCTCTGCCTCAATCACAACTGTGATAGTTGTGTCGGAAAACGCAACATTTTCTATCGTTTGCAACGCTACTTTGTGCGAACTTTTATGAGAAATGCCGGTAATTGTTGTTGGAACGGTATAAACCGCAGAAATAGAGTTTATAACTTGCAGAGCTCCATATATCGTTACCGAATCGGGAATTAATTGTACGGGGCGAGCTAATTGATATTGTCGTTCAAACTGCAAATCAAGTTTGCTGTGTATTTTCACCCGTTTGCTGCGTATGTTTTGAAATGCAAAAACTATTGATTGTGGTTGCACTTCGAGTATTTTCATATTGAGCAACAAGGAATCCAACAATGCGTAATCTTTCATAGTGATTGTCGCTTTTTCCTGTTGTACAATGGTTGCGAGGTCAAAATCCAAGGTTTTTTTATCGGAAAACAACAAATATCTACTCAACGTAATTCCATCGGTATTTACACTTACATCTATTGTTTTTGGCAAATGATAGAGCGAGGCTTTGTCTACAGGCAAATTTTCGTAACGTGTGGGCACAGAAAGCGTGTAGGTGTAATTTTTGTCGAGCACTCTGGTAAACCACAGAAAAGTGGCTACCACTACAAAACAAAGGTACAACAGTATTGCCTTGCGATTTTCTGCCGAAAACCATTTTTTGTTTTTGAATATATTTTTTAGTGTCAATTTCATTTGGCGTAAAAATATATAAAAAAAAATATGTAGAACGCAAATGACGCAAAAAACCGCAAATTTTCGCAAATATTATTTTGCGTGAATTTGCGAATTTTGCGTCATTTGCGTTCTAAATTACTTTTGAGACAGTGCCTTGAGAAAATTTAGAAAATTCTCTGTTTTTTTCAAAAAAGACCGTCATTCCTGCGAAGGCAGGAATCTCCTAATGAATAGGTGCTTTTTTGAGGGGATTGACTTCGTCGAGGGCTTTGCCGTTCCTGCCTTCGCAGGAATGACGTGTCCCGATTATTTTCCTTGTGTTTGCAAATCAGAAGCATCGGCAACCAATGCCGATTTGTCCATTTTTATAACCAGACCTTCGGCAATTTCAACCATAGCAACATTGTTTTCTTTGATGCTTTTGATTTTGCCATACACGCCGCCAATGGTAACTACTTTGTCGCCATCTTTAAGTCCTTCACGGAATTTGCGCGCTTCTTTCTGACGTTTCATCTGCGGACGAATCATGAAAAAGTAAAATACTACCACGATACCTACTAAAAGTACAATGTTGCCATACGGACTACCACCTTGTGCCGGTGCTGCTTGTAAGAGAATGTTTTGAATGTTCATTTGTTTAAATTTATATGTTAAAAATTAATAGAATTTAATGTTATTTATTTTCAAGAACTTGCGCTGTAAATCGCAAAACGGTAAGTGTAGGTTCGGTATTTGCCATCACATTAATATGTTTATTTTGATTGCCCACTCTACCTTTTGAATCGAATTTTACGGTTATTTTTCCCTGTTCGCCGGGTTTTATGGCATTTTTTGTAAAATCGGGAGTAGTGCAACCACATGATGGTTTTACTTCACGCAAAAATAAATCGTGAGCTCCGGTGTTGGTAAATGTGTAGGTGTATTCCACAACTTCGCCATCGGTAATTTTGCCAAAATCAAAATCCGTGCGCGCAAATTTCATTTTTGTAAGCGGTAAAGAATCGTTGTGCACTTGCACTGCATCTTCCTGTTGTTGTTGCTTTGGCGCAGAATTGCAAGCAAACATTGCAATTAACAATGAACAATTAACAATTAACAATTTATATTTCATAACCTCAATTTCTTAATTCCTGTTTTCTATTTCCTAATACCTATTCCCTAATACCTAATCCCTATTTAATAAGTCCCCGCCCCTTTTTCACAATAATATCTTGTCGTTGCAAAGTATTAAACACGCCGTGCAAAATTCCGTTGATAAAAATACTACTTTTATCGGTACTGTACAACTTTGCAATTTCAATATATTCGTTGAGCGTTACAGCCACCGGAATTTCAACACATTGAATTGCTTCGGTTACAGCCATTTGCATCAAAATAATATCAATTTCGGCTATTCGCTCCAACTCCCAATTTCTCAATGCTGCTACAATATATTCATTATACGCAGTCCAATTATTGATAGTTTCGGTAAAAAGATTGCGGGCAAACATTTGAATATCAACATCTTTGTAAAGCGGCATCAACTCCCCGCCCTGCGGATTTTGCTCATCGAAAGCGCGGATTGTTTTTTCTACCATCGAAATCATATATTCGTCGGCATCGTTCCAATAAATTGATGTATCTTCAAAAAACGAATACACATTTTCGGTATTGTACACCACTTGCGAAAGTACTTTACGCACAAATTTCTTATCGTTTTCGTAATTTTTTTCGCTTACCACATACGTTTTGTACCAATCCGTTTCAATCACATAATTGAAAATTTCTTTTATAACCGGATTTTGGGGAGCGTTCCACGATAATTTGAAATCCAAAGCACATTTTTGCAGCATTTTGTTCTGCGCCAACTGTTCCACAATTTTATTTTCGGCAAAAGGAAGCAACGCTTGCCATGTATCGTCTTTTTTATAATTTTTGTTTTTAAGCCGGTCTATGCGCGCAAACGCAAAGTGCTGCAATTCGGTAAGGAGCAAAAAGAACATACAATATTGTTCGTACGTTTTTTGCAAACTTCGTTCATATTCTTTATAATAGTGAACAAAATCCGGTTTTTCACTTTTTTTGTACGCATACAGTGCTTGTAATGCCTTTATTCGTATCAATCTTCGACTAATCATGTAAAAAAACTCTTTTTTTAAACGCTGCAAATGTAGTACTTTTTTTTCAGGTAACAAGGTTTTAGGGGACAAGTTTTTTAGGGGACAAGGAAACGAGGTTTTAGATACGAGGGAACGAAGAACGTAAAAATTAAGAAATTGAAGAATTGAGTAATCAAAATAATCAGTTATTCAATTATTCGATTTACCAACTCTTGCCACTCACCCGGCGCACACCACCGATAATCAACATCACGTTTGAGCCACGTAATTTGCCGTTTGGCATAGTTGCGCGAGTTTTGTTTTATTTTTTCTATGGCGGTGTTGCAATCGGTTTTTCCATCGAAATAATCGAAAAATTCCCGATAGCCCACCGTTTTGAGCGGCGTATAATTCCGAAACGGATACATTGAACGTGCTTCGGCTTCAAGTCCTTGCTCTACCATAGCTTCTACCCTACTATTTATACGGCTATACAATTCTTCTCGCGGTAAATTCAGTGCAATTTTGTGTATGGCAAACGGACGTTGTTTTCGATTATTGGTACGCACCAACGAATAGGGTTTTCCGGTTTGCATACACACTTCGAGCGCACGCATCAGCCGCGCAGGATTTTTTAAATCAACTATTTCGTAATATTCGGGGTCTAATTTTTGCAATTGCCAACGCAAACTTTCAATACCCTCTGTTTGAAATTGCTCAATTATACGCTCACGAATTTCGGCGTCAATATCGGGAATTTCGTCAATGCCGCGGCACACAGCGTCGATGTACATTCCAGAACCGCCGCACATAACCACCACATTGTGTGTAGCAAAAAGCGTTTCGAGCAATTGCAACACATCGGTTTCGTATTTATACACATTGTAATAATCGCTTACGCTCAAATTTCCCACAAAATAATGCGGTACCAAAGCCCGTTCTTCAACAGTGGGCGCAGCCGTACCTATGGGAATTTCTTTAAAAAATTGCCGCGAGTCGGCAGAAATTATTCCGGTATTGAAATGTTGGGCAACATCAATTGCTACCGATGTTTTCCCTACCGCCGTTGCTCCGGCTATTACTATTAAATGTTTCATTTAATTATAAATTATCAATTATTAATTACCGCTTGCGCGAACCTTTCAACGAATAAGTAATAAAAAATAATTATTATACACAATAAACAAATGGATTGCTTCGCTCCGCTCGCAATGACGCTCTTTTGAGGTTTTGTGCAAATTTCCGAAAGAGCGTCATTGCGAGGAACGAAGCAACCGTAGCGAAGCGGAGCTCAACGAAGTTAATCCAGCTTTATAATTTTCATTACTTAATCAATTACAAAAATAAAAATATTTTTGTATCTTTACCCAATTAAATTTACACGCATGAACCGAAGTATAAAATACGAGCTCAGCGAAGCTAAAAAATCACTTATCATTCTATCGCTTTTTGCAGTCATTTTTAGTATTAATTCTTTTGCGCAAACTCCGGCATTTGAAATGAACCGGCGTTTGGGTATGGGTATGAATTTGGGCAACACATTCGAAGCGCCGTCGTTGGGGGAATGGAATACTGATATTTATTATTCGTATTTTGTGGAAATCAAAGCAAAGGGATTTTCTTCTGTTCGCATACCGGCAAAATGGTCGGCACACGCCGATAAAGATGCTCCATACACAATTCAAACGTATTTTATGGACACCATAAAATGGGCAGTTGATGCGGCGCTTGCCAATGGTTTGACGGTGGTGCTCAATATGCACCATTACGACGAAATGATGAAAGAACCCGCCGAGCACAAAGTCCGTTTTTTGGCGCTATGGGAGCAAATTGCCGATGAATTTCAAGACTATTCCGACAGTTTATATTTTGAAATTTTCAATGAACCGAACGATAAATTCACGCCTGCGCTGTGGAATGAATATTTGGTGGAAGGTCTTGCGGTAATCCGCGAAAAAAATCCCGATAGAATGGTAATTATAGGTACTGCCGATTGGGGCGGAATTGGCGCTTTATCGAAATTAGAGTTGCCCAACGACCCAAATATTATTCTAACAATTCACTATTACGAGCCCTTTAAATTTACCCATCAGGGAGCCGGTTGGGTGGAGCCAAGTTTGCCGATAGGCGTAAAATGGAACGGCACAACGGCGGAAAAGAACGCTATACGAAACGATATGAATATAATTAAGGCGTATTCCGCATTGCACAATGTGCCGGTGTATATTGGCGAATTTGGCGCAATAGACAATGCCGATGACGAATCGCGGGCGCGCTGGATGGGCTTTTTGCGGGAAGTTTTCGATGAATATAGTTTTAGTGCTGCGTATTGGGAATATAGTAGCGGTTTTGGCATTTACAATCCCGTGTTGAATTGTTACCGTGCCGGAATGTTGCAGGCATTGACCGGATTTGAAGGAGCCTGCGACTGCTCGCAATTCGATGGCATGATTGTGCAAAACAGCACTTTCGACCGGAGCATACGTCCATGGTTTCTCAATGTAACCAAAACCGACGGAGCTGCTGCCGAAATTACCGTTGTTGACGGCGAAGCCCGTATGGAAATACTTAATCAGGGAACTGCGCCATGGCACATTCAGTTTTTATACCCATCGTTTCCGTTGATACAGGGCAATACCTATACTTTAACATTCGATGCGTATGCTTCGGCACCTACCTCGATTACCGCTATGATAAACCGCGACGGCGGAAATTATGAAATGGCTCACGAAACCGAGAGTTTCATTGACGCTCTTTTGACAACCGAAAAACAAACGTTTACATTTACATTTACCCGCGAGCTACCAACAATGCCCAAAGCACGAATTGCTTTCGATTGCGGTTTTGCACAGGCACAATATATTTATTTCGACAATATATATTTGTTTGAAGAAACTCCCGAAACGTCTGTTACAAGTATTGAAAATTCGCCGAAATGCACGGTCAAAATTGGAGAAAGCAGTTTTTCTGTTAAAGGAAATTCAATCGAAACGGTTAGTATTTTCGATATGTACGGACGTGTTCATTATCGAAAAACGTACTTGCAAAGCAATTGTGTTGCAATAGAAAACAGTCTTTTACCTTTCGGTGTTGGTTTTGTGCAAATTCGGACGGATTTGAGTGTTACTACTGTAAAACGGTTGAGGTAATTTGATATCCGCATTGTATAAAATCAAATGATTATCCGCAATAATACCTAATTTCCACCTGATTTTCAAACAAAACAACCTAAGTAACCCAAGATGATACCTACCCCCAAACCTAATTACCTGATTAAATTAGGTAATCAGGTTGCTCTCAGAGAGAATTTTCTTTGTTCAATAACTTATAAAATTATATACACATGAAAAAGATTTATTATTTCAGTTTACTATTTTTGATTAGTGTTTCTTGTAAACAAACAAAACAAACAAAACAATCAGAAACAAATGAAGAGGCAAAAAAACAGAACCTTATTGCTTTAAATATTCAATATGCAAAAACGTATGAATACGAATACAAATTTGGAGATATTGACACTACATCGGGATTTTTAGTGATGTTGAAAGAATTTGATAAAAATGGTAATCTGGTAAGAATAGAGAATTATCATAAAAATGAATATCTTAAAAAAGACGATAAAATAGAAGTGTATTCTTATGATACCATACACGGATTAATTGAAACAACAGTAAAAGATAATGCCGGAGCAATTAAAAGAATTATTAAAAATAAGTATAGTGGAGACCTAAATACTGAACGATTTTTTTATAATCAAAATGAGATATTGACAGGGAAAGTGGTGTATAAGCATGACAAAAACGGGAATTGCATTGAATATATTTCTTATGGTGAAGATGGGAAAGTTGAAGGTAAAACGCACAAAAGTTACGATTCAAACAATAAATTAGTAGGGCAAAAAGACTATGATAATCAAGGGAAGTTAGTAAGTTTTACTAAAGTTAATGAAAATAAAGATAAGAGAGAAGTGCTGTTTTCTGATGTGAGTGGTGGGTTAGAATATAAAGATATTTATCATTTCGACGAAAATGGATTTGTAAAATTCAATGAATATAGAAGAGATGATTTTTCGATTAAATATGAATATAAATATAATAAAGATAATTTAATAATTGAAAAAATAATATATGAAAATCAAGAAGAACCAACAACGATAGAAAAAACAGAATATATAAAATTCAAATAAAAACGAATGTAATCTTATAAAGTTATTTTTTGACTATTTCTTGAGGAACGAAACAATCTCTAACCACTATACACTAATCACTACTACTCCATTCCCACCAAAGCAGTACGGCGAATTGATTGCAACATTTTGCGCACTTGATTGATTTCAATAAAGGTTGTTCCGCCGCCAATTCCTTGGCTTCCACTTAAATACGAAATATAATCGTCTTGTGTGAGCCATTCTTTTTCGAGCAGGTCTTTTATGGCGCAGAAAAAATATTCGCGAGAATTGTCTTTTTGTTCTTGATATATGGGAAAAACTCCGTACGACAATGCCAGCAAACGAGTTGTGCGTTCTTCGTAACAAATTGCAATTACCGGTTTTTGGGCGCGGTATGCCGCCAATGTTCGGGCAGTCATGCCGGTAAGACTGTCGGTAATTGTCATCTTTGTACCCAAAAGGTCGTTTGCGCTCACAGCTGCTTTTGCCAAAAACGACATCGTATCAAACCCTTCATCGTCGTAATGAATAGGAATATCGTTTTCCGACATTTTGGTCAATTCCGCCTCGTGAGCCACTTTTGCCATAGTGCGCACCGCCTCCACAGGGTATTTGCCGTTGGCAGTTTCGCCGCTTAGCATCAAGGCATCGGTGCGGTAATAAATTGCGTTGGCAATATCGGTTATTTCGGCACGTGTGGGACGCGGGTGTTCTATCATAGAATGAAGCATTTGCGTAGCCACAATTACCGGTTTGTGCGCCAACACACATTTGCGAATAAGCATCCGCTGTATACCCGGAATTTTTTCCTGGGCAACTTCTATTCCCAAATCACCGCGGGCAATCATAACCCCATAGGCATATTCCAAAATTTCGTCGATATTATCAACGCCTTCTTGATTTTCGATTTTTGCAATAATTTTTATTGGACTTTGGTGTTCGTTCAATATTTTTTGAATTGCAAGCAAATCATGTTTGTTGCGCACAAATGAATGGGCAATAAAATCAATGTCGTTTTTTATACAATAATCTATCGAAACTCTATCTTTTTCGGTAAGTGAAGGCAAATTGATACGTACACCGGGCACGTTCACGCTTTTGCGGCTACCCAATGCACCGTCGTTCATCACTTCGCAGAGCAAATAATCACTGCGTTTTTCAACTACTTGCAAATCAATTTCGCCGTCGTCGAACAAAATATTGTCGCCAATTTTCAAATCGGTTGCAAAATTGGGGTAACTCACGCAAACGCACTCTCTGGTAGAAAGTTGCGCAGGATTTCCCATAATTTTTATAGTGTCGCCGGTTTTCAATTGTATAGCTTCGCCGTTTTCATTAGCCGTAGTGCGCACTTCGGGACCTTTGGTATCAACCAAAAGTGCAATATGATTGGAAACCGCTCGCACGTTTTGCACAATTTTGTCGAAACCGGCAATATCTAAATGCGCCGAATTTAAGCGCACCACATTCATACCTTCGTCGAATAATTGTTGTAAAAACGGAACGTCGCAACGTTTATCGGAAATAGTTGCTACGATTTTTGTAAATTTCGATGTCATAGTTTACATATTTTATAACACATTTTTCACGCATAGAGTAAAAAACTACCCTCACCGTGAAAAATCAGTCAAATGTAAACTTTTTTTCTTGGCACAAAAATTTTTTGTGGGTAAACGTAAAAAAAACGGCAAATCATTTTTCAGATTTACCGTTTTTTGGTTCCTTCTCCCCCCTCTTGCGGAGGGGGCTGGGGAGGCTTTTATTCTTTTACAATTTTGCTGATTGCCACACCTTTATCGGTATAAATTTTTAGAATATACACGCCATTGGGCAGGTGCGAAATGTTGATACTATTATCAGGGCGAACACATAGGTTCGCCCCTACGAGACGACCGGCGTTGTTGTAAATTTCCACGGTTTGTGGTAGAGACGCAATGCATTGCGTCTCTACGCCGGAAATCGTCAATTGTCCGGTGGTTGGGTTGGGGTAAATTCGTAGAGACGTTGCAGGCAATGTCTCTATACCAACGTTGGTAGAGGTAAGCGGAGTGGTAAAATTACCTATGGCAATAGAGAGTTTCTCGCCTTGGTTGTTAAGCGAAGTGAGGGTGTAATGATATTGCCGCTCGGCAGACAGGTTGGTAACTCTGTGCGAGAAGCCGCCAGCACGGAGTTTACCGTTCGCATCAAATTCAAAGCGGGCAAACTCCTGTGTGCGTGCTGCATCGCTGTAAACAATAAGCGTGTAGCTACTTGCGCCAACTTCGCCGTCCCACGCAATAACAGCTTCGGTTGGTTGTACGGTAATTTCTACCTCATTTTCATTTTCACGCGGGGTAAAAATAGCGTAGAGCGTGCGGTTCGCAGTGGCGGTAAAGCTATAAATGCGGTTTGCGCTCACAAAAGCATCGCCTTCCATCCAGCCTTGAAAATCGTAACCGCTGTTGCCTGTGGCTTCAAGAGTGGCAGTTGCGTTGCGCTCGTATTCGGTTATGCCGTTGAAAATGCCGCCGTTGATTGGCACACTTTTAACGGTTATTTTAACAGGCGCTTCCTCTTGAATTGTAAAAAACTCTTTCCAACCATCGGCAGAAGCGTAGTATTGCTTGCTGTTGGCAGGCACGTGCACCACGCAGGCATATTTATTGACACTCTCAAAAGTGCTGTTATTGTAAGCCGTGGGCGGATAAGCCCATTGCGAATAAATATGTTCCAACCCGCTGCAACCCGACATTGCCTTTTCGCCCAAGCCCCGCACAGTGCTGCCCAACGTAATTTCTTTCAACATAGAGCAACCGTAAAACGCCCCAAAAGGAATTTCCGAAGCCGAAGTAATGGTTATTTTTGCCAAATTTTTAGGCATATAAAAAGTAGTGTTTTGCCCTGTAAGGTTTTGTTGTACAACAGCTTGCATATTGCTGTTTGCCGTAGTGCTGAAAAGTGCGCCCATTGTAGTAAAAGTCGGTAAAATCACTTCCGTTAAACTTTCGCAACCGGCTAACAATCCGTTTGGCAGCGATTGAAGGGTTTTATCGGTAACTGAAAAATATTTCAGAGCTTTTGGTGCGCCCAATGCGCCGGTTGGCTTGCTTATAATCAAGGTGTCTAAGCTTGAGCAACCGGTAAATGCGTTGTTTTCGACAGTTGCGTTTGGTGCCGATATTTTAGTTAGATTGCTGCAATTGTTAAAAAAAGTATTTTTTATAGTAGCATCATTAGTTACATTGATACTTTTCAGAGATGTAGGAGTATAGTAATGAGTTCCGCCGTCATAGGCTTGATGCGTGTATCCTACAAAGGTTTCGGGAGTACTTTTTCCCGTATTGCTATAGAGAAACAACTCTCCAAGTCTACTATACGAAGATACCAAAGATAATGTAATGGATTGTAATTTAGCACAACCGTAAAAAGCCTCAGCGCCAATATTTGTTACACTACTCGGAATAGTAATTGAAGTAAGACTACTGCAACTGTGAAAAGCCCCATTTTCAATATGTGTTACACTACTCGGAATAGTAATCGAAGTAAGACTGCTACAACCGCCAAAAGCACTATTTTCAATTAGTATCACACTACTTGGAATGACATATTCCCCTGTTTTTCCTGCAGGACAACAAATCAAAGTGGTTTTATCTTTATCAAATAATACTCCATTTTCTGAAGAATAATTCGCATTTCCGCTTTCTACGTTGATTGATGCAAGACTGCTACAATCGGCAAAAGCCCACTTTTCAATACTTGTTACGCTTTCGGGAATAGTGATTGAAGTAAGACTGCTGCAATTATAAAAAGCCGCCTCTCTAATTCTTGTTACGCTTTCGGGAATAGTGATTGAAGTAAGACTGCTACAACCGCCAAAAGCCTTCTTTTCAATACTTGTTACGCTTTCGGGAATAGTGATTGAAGTAAGACTGCTGCAATTATAAAAAGTCTCAGTTTCAATATATGTTATACCTTCGGGAATAGTAACCGAAGCAAGACTGCTACAATAGGAAAAAGCCCTCCATCCAATATATGTTACACTACTCGGAATAGTAATTGAAGTAAGACTACTGCAACTGTAAAAAGCCTCATTTCCAATCCTTGTTACACCTTCGGGAATAGTAACCGAAGTAAGACTGCTACAACCGTGAAAAGCAGACCATCCAATCCTTGTTACCCCGTCTTTTATCACTATATTGCGAATAGATGTTCGATTAGAGTACCAAGGGGCAGAAGAATAATAATCATCCATTGCCCCTGTTCCACTAATAGTAAGCGTAAGGTTATTTCCTGTACCTGTCAATTGCCAAGTAAGTCCTGCACCACACGAACCACTTGTTGCTTGCGCAAACCCACTATTCACACCCACACCCAGCAGCATAGCCACCAAAAAAATTAAAATATTTCCCCTACTCATAAGGCTTTTCGGACTCGCCGCATTTGAATGGTTTTTGCTTCCATTGCACCGCAGTGCTGTTTTTGTAAATTTCTGTAACATAATGGTTTAATTTAGAGAGAGATTATTATTTGAGTTAATTATTTTCGATTTTTGTCTTGAACCGGGATTTTATCAAGATTTACAAGATTTACAGGATTTTTAATCTTGGTAATTTTGAAAATCTTGTAAAAATCGTGGTTCAGACTAATAGGCAATAAAAATAGCGTGGAAACAACCTGTCCGTTGTTCAGGTTTCCACGCCTATGTATCTAACAAGTCGTTCCACGCCGCATACACGGCGTTTCGCTAACTTACTCTTGATACATAACCCATAAATGGGTTCAAATTGTGGAAAAATGAACAACAAGAATAAAACAGCAAATCGCTATTTTTATCAATAAGTATCATAAAGTGCTTGTTGGCACTTGGTTTTTAGTTTTTATGGTTGGCTATTTCTACACTTGAAATAGTTTTATATTTGGGATATATTTAAAATCTTTTGTGTTCAGCGTGAAAAGTTCCGCATCGTAAAACAGTGCTGTTGCAGCAATTTGAGCATCGGGTAGTTTTAGTTTATGCGACAAACAATACTGTTTAACCAAATTAACTGCAAGTTTTGAAATTTGCGAAGAAATTGACAGTACGGTTAATTTTTCCATATCGGCAACCATATCAGCTAATTCCTGTTTGTTTCTTGCTCCAAAATACAATTCGGCACACACAACGTCATTAACCGCAATCTCTTGCAAATCAATGTTTTCCAAAACCCCGCAAACTATGGGATTATTTTTGTAAAATTCAATAAATATGTTTGTGTCAATGAGTATCATTGTGTTATTTTTTCTTGTATTCCCCACGCTTCGTTGCGTAGTGTAGTTCCGTCAATATCGTAATCATGCCACATGCCGCGAGTTTTCGAGAATTGTTGAGAAAAAGTTTTATGTTTGTGTTTTTTCGTATCAGTTATTTCCACATTCATATTCCAAGTGTCGAAAAGACTCAGCAATACGCTCATTTGCATACTGTCAATGCTGTTATTTACTGTTATTTGTGTCATAAGTCGATGTTATTGTGCAATACAAATGTATCACTTTTTTTGAATAATGGTAAACGTAATGATAAATATTTTTCTTCTGCTTTATCATACAGTGCTTGTAGGCACTTGGTTTTTAGTTTTTACAGTTATATTTTTTTGTTTTCATTCTTTTTTAGATTGCATTTATTTCGTAGATAGATAAACCGGTTATTTCGCTTATATCTTCGAGAGGCAAGCATTTTTCTAACATTTTTTTAGCGATTTGGATTGCTTTTTTTGTTTCGCCCTCTCTCAAAGAGGCGTTTCTAACAGTTTTTTCTATACGTATGGCATCCCAATAATTATCGTAATTTTCCAATTCTTCGGGAGTAAATGCGGCTTGCTCGCAGAGTTCGGCGGCTTGACGTATGTCGTCGTTTTCTTGTAATTCTGCGGGCAGGGTTCTCATATCTTCGCCTACTTCGTTCAAAAAACGCAGCCAAAGAACGGCAAGTTGGCGGTCTTTCCAATTTTGAGGTTGGAATTTTGGTAATTCTATCAACACAAATTCAAGACCCTTTATAGTTTCATTTGTATTTTCTTTATTAACAATTTCAAAATGATGATAAAATTTGTCTGTTTTGCGGTCGAAAATATCGTTAATAATGGCTAATGTATAAACAGGTTTTAAAAGGTTATAATCTTCTTTTTTGTTGAGCTGCCTCACATACGCTTTACCTGCATTGAACACCATTCTATTGTTAAACGCCTCGCTCCAATACATTTGCATTTCTACAATAAATTGGTTTTTTAAGTTGTCCACGCATTTAACATCAACAATAGAATTCTTTTTACCCACAACATCGGGCACTTGTTCTGTTGGCAAATACTGTATTTCTTCTATAATTCTGCCTTGCTCCAACGGCATTATGGCATTTAAAAATTTAATCAACAAATTCGGGTGCTCGCCGAAAATGCGCTTAAAGATTAAATCATTTTTGGGGTCTAAGTAACGTGGCATGGTTTTATGTTTTTTTCGTACTAATTACACAAATAGAGCGCATTATTTTTTACAAAAGTATAAAAAAAAATCCCATTTTCAAATTGAAAGCGGGATTTTTTATACTTACAGTTGCTTTTACTACTTATAACTTAGTTAGCGTTCACTTGTTTACTATTTATATTCCTCCAAAAGCCCCGCCATTTCCACCTGCATTTCCCGCGCTTTTTCGCCTGCAATCTGTGCAAATTTTTCGGTAGAGTCGGCAAAAATTATTGCTCTCGAAGAATTGACCAACAAACCACATTCACTATTCATACCATATTGCGCCACTTCGTGCAAACTGCCGCCTTGTGCGCCCACGCCCGGCACAAGTAGAAAATGATTTGGTATAATGCTTCGAATTTCTTGCAACATAGCAGCTTTTGTTGCGCCCACTACGTACATCATATTTTCGGCACTGCCCCACTCTTTCGATTTTTCAAGCACATGTTTGTACAATGCTTTGCCGTCCGATTCCAAAGTTTGAAAATCAAATGCGCCCTTGTTTGACGTTAGTGCAAGCAAAATCACCCATTTTTCGGGGTAACTTAAAAACGGCGTAACCGAATCTTCGCCCATGTAGGGCGCCACCGTTACCGAATCGAAAGGCAAATTTTCAAAAAATGCCTGTGCATACATTTTCGATGTATTGCCTATGTCGCCGCGTTTGGCATCGGCTATTAAAAATATGTCGGGGTAATTTGTGTTCAAATAGTTTACGGTTTTTTCCAAACTTTGCCAGCCTTTCAAACCATAACATTCGTAAAATGCAATATTTGGTTTGTAGGCAACAGTATAAGGCGCTGTTGTATCAATTATTGCTTTGTTGAAGGCAAACACGGGGTCTTCTTCATTCAATAAATGCGGCGGCAATTTTGCCATTTCGGTATCTAAACCAACACAAAGGAAACTTTGTTTTTTGTTGATTTGTGTAATTAATTCTTGTTTTGTCATTGATATTTATTTAAAAAGCCCCCTAAATCCCCCTCAGGGGGACTTGCCGAAGCTATGATTATTTTTTTTCTTTCTCCTCCCCTTGAGGGGGAGGTCGGGAGGGGGCTTTTTATTTTATTTTTTCCACCTTATCTTTCTTAACCCACCCTTCTTTTCCATCAAGCAAACGAATATTTGCCCACTCGCCGTGAGTTTTTAAAAATTCCACTTTTAACCCTTCGTGTACTGTTACCAAATCGGTGGCAGTTTTTGCCGGTTCGGTTTTTATGGTTACGGTTGCTTCCATTATTATTGCATCGTTGTTATTTTTTACCATATTATTATGAGCATTGGCGCACACAAAACACAGAATTGCCACTATCAACGAAAAAATTCCAACACCAAATGCAAATTTTTTTATTCCCACGCTTTGCGTAAACAAAAACAGAATAAGTGCGGCTAAAAATACGATTAAAAAAATCAAACTCAAAACCGCCCACGTGGTGTAACTGAAAAACCGATAAATTGATTGAAAAAACTGCGTTGCAATACCACTTGGCAAAACCTCAACTTTATCAATTTGCCGGGCATTCACAAAGGCTAAATTATTTTGCGCCTCATGGTGTTTTGGGTCTAAAAGCAAGGCTCGTTCGTACCATAAAATACTCTGCGCCAAATTATCGGATTTAAAATGTGTGTTGCCAATATTGTAGAATAAATCGGCACTGCGCAAATTTTGGTCATACACTTGCATATATAAGTTCAATGCGCTATCGTATTGTTTTTGTGTGTAATACGTTTCGGCACGCACAAGCAAAGTATCAATATTTTCGGCAGCTGATGCTGAAAATGTAGTGAATACCAATAATATAATGTATAGTATTTTTTTCATTTGTTTCTTATCTCCTAATTCCTTGTTTCCTTGTCTCCTAATTCCTATTTCCTATTTCCTAACTTTTTCTGAAATGCAAGAATAAGTGCCACACTTCGCTCCAACAATTCCCGATTTGCTGCCGCTCCCGAAGGCGCGTAGCGTGCAAAGTTACAGTGATTGAGCACATCTATCAAATCTTGAATAAGCGAATTTTCAATGTTTTGTTGCGTTAAAAATTCTCGCACCGTGTCAATCGTAAGTGCCGAAAGTGGAATCGTAAATTTATCGGAAACGTAGCCCCACAATGCTTTTGCCAATTCATCGTAAAATTCGGTTTCTTTGCCTGCCTCTAAACATAATCGTGCTTGTTTCAAGCGTTTTTTCGTTTCCGCATCGGCTTTTTTGTTTTTCACTCGACTTTCGTCGCTGTTAAATTCTATTTGTTTGCGTTTAAGAATTATAAAAACCAACGTACCAATACTCAACAAAATAGCAAGAATTGTATAAGTACGAGGGAAAAAATTGCTGCTTTTTTCTGTTTTTTTCAGTTGCAAATCGCCGGTTTTTATAAATAAAATATCGTCGCCTTTGTAAGCAAGTTGCGATTTTGATGTTGCAAAATTTACCGCTTGCGATTTTTTTCCTGTGCTTTTTGTTACTTCTATTGGAATGACATTGGTTTTCAGTGTTTTAAACGTTTTGGTTTGCGAATTAAAATACTGAAATTCAATCGCAGGAATTTCAAAATTACCGGCTTGACTGGGAATAATAACATATTCAAATATTTTGTTCCCTTTATCGCCTTGCGTGGTGGTGCCGAAATTATCAATCACTTTTGGGTCATACACTTCAAAAGTCTGCGGAAAATCAATTTTTGGTTTTTGCAAAAGCGATAAATTGCCTTGTCCACTTACGGTAAACCGGAATGTAAATGCCTCATCGGCAGCTATTTGTTGCACATCGGCTTTTGCTTGAACCTGAAAATCGCCAACTGCACCGGTAAAATTTGCTGTTTTTCCGGCAGGAAAATCGTGTACTTTTATTATAACTTGCGGACTTTGCGCTATTTTGCGAACAATCAAATAATCAGAAACTTCCACATTAGCATCTATTTCAAAAGGCGTAATAACCAAATCGCCCGATTTTTGCGGAAAAATCATCAACTTTTGAAACGTATATACCTTAAATTTACGTCCGTTAATGGTTTCTTGCGTAGAATAAATTCTTTCGTTGTAAGCCGGCTCATACAATACTTTTTTGTAAAACCCATCAAATGTTGGCACTACTCGCCCATTGTCGCTATAATTATATTGTGTGTACAATTTCAACGCAACGTGAATTGGTTCTCCAATAAAACTTTTGGTTTTACTTACTTCTACACGAGTAAAAAAATCTTCGCCGCTTGCCACACGGTTGCTTCGTTGTTGCTGTTGCCGCATTTGCTGTTGTCCTTGTTTATCAATTTCTTGCATTTGCTGCATTTGTTGTAGCATCAACTGTTGCAAGGTTTTCGGCTGCGATTGTTGCCGGTTTTGCGATTGTGATTTTGGCGTACTGCCGGTAAATTTCGGGAAATCGGAAACTTCAATATTTTGCGCTTTCGATGAAATTGTTTTTCCGTTTACAGTTGCACTCGCAATCGGTGTTTTGAATTTACCTGTTTTCAAAGCTCGAAACCGGTAAGTTTCGGTGTAATGTACAACACTACCCACTTGCCCATTGGAAACTACCATGTGACTTTTTATGCCGGAACTTGGCGCGCCAAGTTGTTCAAGCGCATCGACTTTCGTAAGCGACATTTGTTGCCCATTGCTCTGCTCATTAAGCGTGTATGAAATTTGGAATATTTCGCCTAATTCCACCACATTGGGCGCAGAAACAGTTATAGTTTGCGCCACAATTGTGGTGATTGAGAGGAAAAATGAGAAAAGTATGAGAATAAATTTTTGCATTTTTTGTCTAACTGTCTAAAAGTCTTGTGTCTAATTACCAATTCTTATCAATCATCCGCTGTTTCAAATCTTCATTTTTGCGTTCCATCAGGCGTTGTTGCACTTCTTTTTCGCTGTTTTCCAAGGCTCGCAAAATCATTTCGGCTTCGGTTTCCGAAATTTTTCCTTTTTCGTCTTTTTTCTGTTCCGAATTATCGTTTTGTTGTTGGTTTTGCTGTTGCTGCTGTTGTTGGTCTTGATTTTGATTATCTTGGTTTTGTTTATTTTGTTCGTTTTGTTTGTCTTCGTTTTGCTCGTTTTTATCTTCGCTTTTATCGTTTTGCTTTTGGTTATTTTCGTTTGGACGGGCAATTATTGCCTGCAAACGTTTCAAGGTAGTATCATTTTCATACACTTCAAGTCCGCGACTTACCATACGTTTAGCCTCTTTTGATTTTCCGTCGACATAGAGTTTCGAGGTTTCGTTGGCATAATCCTGAGCGGTTTTTTGCGCTGTTGCGCTGAAACACAGGACAAAAACTCCTGCCAACATGAGTAGGATTTTAGATATAAAATGTGAGATATGCGACATACAACTTGCGTTTTTTTTCAAAAACAAAAATACTTTTTTTTATGGAAACGCAAAATTAACAGCTTTGTTATTTTTTCACAACTTTTACCACCTCGTCATTCATATAAATTTGACACACTCCTTGCTACGAGATTATACCTCTCATAAAATGTGTTTAAACTGTTCTATTCTAACAACCGGAACTTTTGGAAATGCAATGTCTTTCAATACGTTAAAATGCCGGTCGTTGCTAACAATAAAATCTGCGCCACCATTGAGTGCGCAATCTACAAATTTATTGTCATCGGGGTCGGCAGTAATTAATTGCCATTTGTAATGGAGCGTTGTGCGTTCCGCGTGAGGCGCATTGACAATCATGTCAATCACATATTTCGCCAACGCGGCGGAATAATACTGTGATATAACTTCTTGATATTCATTCAATATTTCGTCGGTATAGCAAAATCCTAACCTTTTCTCACAAAACGCTCGCCACAACCAATGAAAATCAGAATATTCTTGTATTGAAACGAGCAAACAATTTGTATCTAAAACTATTCTCATTTGTACGGCGTTCTAACATGAGTTTCCAATAAATCATACATCATTTCATTGCTCATATTTTTTTCTTTCCAAACTCGCTTACCTTCTTCGTTTACTTTTTGGCAATAATAATTAAACAATACGTCTTTCAATTCCAACAAACTTTCTTCGTCTTTATTGTAGGTAAACATTTGTAACAAATGTAGTTGCGTAGGATTAAACACTGTTGCTTCCATAATTCTTTTTGTTTGTATTTTACAAAAATACATTATTTTTTCAAAAAAACCAAAGACGAATAAAAATTATCTGGCTAACGGGTTTTTAACAAATTTTACAATCTATAATTCGTAATTCATAAAATAATTCCTATTTTTACGTCAAGTTTCAAACGCAGACGAATTTATTTGATATGACAAAAATATTAAACAAAACAAGAAAATATACAATAGCAAATATCATAATTATGCTATTCGCTATAATTTTTCAACCGGTTTTTGGTTTTGCTCAATTTCAAATAGATACATTATCATACCAAAACGGTTTTAAAGATGTAATTGAAATACTGGGCGATACAAAAAAAGTTGTAAATTACTTCCCAAATGGACAAAAAAATAAAGAAACTATCTATCATTCAATAGAAACCGACTCTGTTACCTATAAATACTACAAAAATGATAATTTATCGTTCTTGTATAGTTACAAGAATGGTAAAATGAACGGATTACAAGCTTATTGGTACGACAATGGAAATCAGCGAAGTGTGTCGAATTATAAAAATGGCGTTGCCGATGGTCGCTTTGTATCGTGGTATGAAAATGGACAAAAAATGTTTGAAATTGAATGGAAAGATGGTAAGCGCCACGGTTTATATGAGTCGTTTTATGCCAACGGGCGGCGAGAAAAAGTAGGAAATTACTATAATGACTTGGAAGATGGCGAATTTACAACCTTTTGGAAAAATGGAAAAACAAAAGAAACTAAACACTATAAACTCGGCGGATACATCGGCACGTGGTTGGAATATACGCGCATTGGAATAGTGAAAAATCGAACAACATACGGCGGCAATATTGATTTATTACAAAGCCAATGCAACTGCGTTGATAGCATTCAAATTCCTAATTTTAAGAAATTTAACTCTGATTTGAATGAAATAATCACACGTGGAAAAATCAACATAAAGCGTTTTAAATATCACGCTCCTATAGGAAATTTCTACAATGATATTGTTTTTTCACATCATCAAATTCATAGTCATTTTACAATTCCCACTATTTATGAAACTATTGAAATCTATTCTCGAAAACCAATGACACTGCACATTCCAAATAAAAACGGAATTAAACTAACGTTAAATCCCTGCGTAATTGTTAAAGGAAATGGCTACAATTCAAAAATGAATATAAGTATAACCCACACACCATCACGCTTTTATGAAATATTTTTCACTCCTCAATATGAAATAACCGCCTCGCCTCAATACGTATCGCTTGATTTTAATCCAAAACTACTTCGTCAATACGATAGCGTAACAACAAAACGGAAAAATCGACCAGCGGCTCATTTATTACTTAAAACACAATCCCTTTTTTACGACAGCGATGGTATAGGCATTAAACTGTACAACATCTGTTCTACACCTGCTGAAATAGGAAAAAGCAACATTCTACTTGATATTCTTTTCAATGATTATTTAGAGTTTTTAAGGATTTCCGATTTAGAAGATACCGTGTTTGTATCTAAAATTCATAAATTAACAAAAAACGATTTTGGATTGCATATTCCCGAAACAAACATTATTTTTCCAAAAGATTTTTTCAATGCAAATCAACCTATTGTGTGTGCAGCAAATAATATTTTTATTTCCGGAAATAAAATTTTTGGCGCAATACATATAAAATCAGCATATAGAGAAAAGCCCTGCAAAGAAAGGAAACGACCCAAAGTTAAGAAAAGTAAACATTTCGATTTTCCAAGAAAATTATGGGACAAATTTGCAACGAAAAAACATGCTTCTAAGTGCCACCGGAAAGCAAATTATTATTTTATTGAAAACAATGAGAAAGTGTATTTTTCTGCTAAAATGATAAGGAGAGTGATGACCAATAAGGGGTATGAAATTATAACAGAATACAACAATAATGAATTTATAATTTATTTCAAATATGAGTAACTGTAGAATAATTCACAATTAATAATTAATAATTAATAATTAATTTATACTTTTACGTCCAAATTAAAAATTACACAAATGAACCGAGCGCAAGCGAGCTACATTTGACCGTTGAAAATAAATAATAATAAACAAATGAAAGTTTTAAAATTTGGAGGAACTTCGGTTCAAAATGCTGAAAATATTTCAAAAACAATAGAAATTTGTAAAGAAAGCTTACAACAAGAGCCATTGTTAGTTGTGGTTTCTGCCTTTGGCGGAATTACCAATAAATTGATAGAAGCCAGCACAATAGCTGCTACGGGAAGTTCCGATTATGAACAGATATTCAATGAAATTACCGAACGGCATTATGAGGTAATTGAAGATTTATTGACCGGTAGCCTGCGCACCGATTGCGTAGCATATACAGCGAATTTGCTTACGGAATTTAGCGAAATCCTGCAAGGGTTGCGCCTTATTCGCGAACTTTCGCCCCGTTCGTTGGATTTAATTTCGAGTTTTGGCGAACGACTTTCGGCATATATTATTGCCAAAGCAATGGTACAACAAGGCGTTGATGCCGAATATTTAGACGCTCGCGAAGTTGTAAAAACCGATAACACATTCGGCGCAGCAAAAGTTTTGATTGACCAAAGTTATGCTTTGATTCAACAAAAAGTAGGCGACGGCAACACAACATTCATCGCCACCGGATTTATAGCAAGTACGGCAAACGACAACACTACCATAACCTTAGGCAGAGGCGGAAGCGATTATTCGGCAGCCCTGTTTGCCGCAGCTTTAAAAGCATCGGTTTTGGAAATTTGGACAGACGTGGACGGTATGATGACCGCCGACCCTCGAAAAGTGCGCAAAGCCTACCCGATTTCAAACGTGAGCTACGCCGAAGCTATGGAATTGTCGCATTTTGGGGCGAAAGTGCTTGAGCCTCGCACTGTAATTCCCACTATGGCTGAACGTATTCCGGTTGTGATAAAAAATACCTTTAACCCTGCGGCGCAAGGCACCGAAATTACCTCCGATAATGCAACCAACCAACACAAAGTGCAAGGAATTTCGTCGATTGACGATGTGAGCCTTATAACCGTTCAAGGCAGCGGTATGATTGGCGAAGCGGGTATTTCCATGCGCCTGTTCCGTGCAATTGCCAATGCCCAAATTAATGTAATTTTGATTACGCAAGGTTCATCGGAACATTCTATTACGTTTGCAATTTTGCCAAAAGACGAGGAAGCCGCAACCACAGCGCTTTCACAAGAATTTGACATGGAAATAAAAACCGGTTTGATTGACGACATTCGCGTAGTGAACGATTTAAGCATAATTGCCGCCGTTGGCGAAAAAATGAAAAACATTCCGGGTGTTGCGGGTAAATTCTTCAACACTTTGGGTGTCAATGGTATAAACGTTCATGCAATAGCACAAGGTGCAAGTGAATTGAATATTTCGGCAGTTGTGAGTTCTGTAAATCGAAATAAGGCATTGAATGCTTTGCATGAAACGTTTTTCTTATCTAACTCTAAGACTCTCAACGTGTTTGTGGTGGGCACAGGCGTAATTGGCGGCGAATTGCTCAACCAAATTAAAGCGCAGTACGATACGCTTATTGAACAAAATAATATTGAAGTGCGAGTGGTGGGAATTTCCAATATCGACGGCTATTTGATACAGGAAAAAGGCATTGACTTGGAAAATTGGGAGCAGGAAATGCAAACAAAAGGCGCACAACCCGATTTACACGCATTTGTTGCCGAAATAAAAGAATTGAATTTGCGCAACAGCGTATTTGTCGATAACACAGCGAGTTACGAAGTGGCAAACTTGTACGAAGAATTGCTCGAAAAAAGCATTTCGGTGGTTACGCCCAACAAAGTGGCAAATGCAAGCGATTTTGAACGCTATAAAAACATTCACAAACTTGCAACCGAAACAGGTGCACGTTTTTACTACGAAACCAACGTTGGTGCAGGTTTGCCGGTAATTAGCACGCTGAAAGATTTAATAAATAGCGGCGACGAAATTATAAAAATAGAGGCAATTCTTTCGGGGTCGCTCAATTTTATTTTTAGTAATTGCAGCAGCACCAAAGATTTTTTGACTACCGTAAAAGAAGCCCGCTCAAAAGGTTACACCGAGCCTGACCCCAAAATTGACCTTTCGGGAAAAGACGTTGCCCGCAAAATCTTAATTCTTTCGCGTGAAATTGGCTGCGAATATAATTTGGAAGATGTACAAATTGAAAATTGCCTCTCGCCCGAAAGCCAGCAAACCGAAACGGTGGAACAATTGTGGGAAACCCTCGAACAATACGACAACGCCATATACGCCGAAAAAATTGCCGCCGCCGAAGCAGCAGGCAAACGCATAAAATACATTGCAACCTACGAAAACGGCACCGCCCGCACCGATGTAAAAATGATAGACCCAACACACCCATTCTACAATATTATGGGCAGCGACAATATTATTTCGTTCACAACGGCTCGCTACCGCACGCAACCGTTGATTGTGATTGGTCCGGGGGCTGGAGCGGCGGTTACTGCTGCTGGGGTTTTTGCTGATATTATTCGGATTGCTAATTTTTAGAGAGTGTTGCGGAAATACAACTGTTAAGCTGTTAGGAGCGAACCAACAATAGAATAAACACTTTATAAAAGAAACAAATGGAGAGTATATTAGCTTTGAAAGGTATAATGGAATTTGTTGTTTTAGTAATAGGAATCCCCATTGCTATAGTTCAAGTATTTTTGCTAATTAGACAAATGAAAATATCAGCACAACAAACCAAAGAACAAAACGAATGGAATAAAAAAGAAGTTACCTTTAAGTATTTTGATTTATATACACAAGAGCTAAAGAATACAAACGAAGCCTTATTCGAAAGATTTGATTTTTTGAATAAAGACAAGGACACCAAAGATTGTTTAGATAGTGTTAAAGAACTCCTATCTGATGAAAAAAAGAGGTTAGACTTGTTCTGTGTTGTTGCTTATTTTGAGAGACTTGGACTTGGTATAAAAAAGAATTATTTTGACCCCGAAATAACAAAAGAACTTATTTCAATAGTTGCAATAAAAACATTTAAATCTTTAAGTTGTTATTTTGAAATTCGAGAAAAGGAGTTAGGGCTAAAGGAACCGTTAGCTCCAAATTTTAAATGGCTCATTGAAAAATGGGAGAGAGAAATAAAACTCCCCCGTTTGTTGCAAATTTAACGAAATATAACTTGTACCGATAAAAAAAGAGAAAAGTTTACCAAAATCGAAAACAAATACTTATCTTTGCCGTTAGTAACGTGAAACGCAACGATTAAAAACGATGATAATTTCATTCAAAGACAAAGAAGCAGAGAAAATTTGGAATGGGACGGTTTCAACCAAGTTGCCTTTTGAAATTCAACAGACAGCTCGCAGAAAGTTGAGAATGATAAATAATTCGCAAAATATCAATGACTTACGAATACCGCCTGCTAACAGATTGGAAAAGTTGCAAGGCGATTTGAAAAATAAATATAGCATTCGTATCAACGACCAATGGCGGATAGTTTTTGCTTGGTTGAACAATAGTGCTTTTGAGATAGAAATAGTTGATTATCATTAAAATACAAAAAAAATGAAACGATTAATGAACATAACACCGGGCGAAGTTTTGCAAGAAGAATTTTTAATTCCAATAGATATTTCGCAGTATCGTTTGGCTAAGGAATTAGGTATTCCGCAAACACGAATTTCCAACATTATTAACGGTAGCCGGCGCATTACCGCCGATACTGCATTGCGTTTAGGTTTGTTTTTTGGTAATTCGGCAAAATTTTGGCTCGGATTACAAGATGATTTTGATATTGAAAACACACAAATCAGTCAACAAACAGTATATCAGAGTATTAAGTTATCAAATTATGCAAAAAAAGCGCAAATGGAATTTGCCTAATTCAGTCCATTTGGCGCAAGTTTAACGAAGTGTAACTTGTGCCAATAATAAAAAAAGAAACACACAAACAACAAACAAAAATCACATGAAAAAATTTGAACGCATCGTAGGACTTATTGCAATTTTTGGAATACTTCTAAAAATTTTTCACATACCGGGTGGAAATATGTTGACTGTGTTGTCGCTTATGACCCTTTCAATATTTTATTTTTTATTCAGTTTTGTGCTTTTTAACGATATTAAACTGACAAACATTTCTAAAAAAGAAACAAGCGAAAAAAGAAGAATTGGAGCAGTTGGACTTGGTTTAGCAATTTCAATAATAATAAACGGCGGACTTTTCAAATTGCAATTTTGGCCAAAGGCAGATATGCAGTTACTGGTAGGTCTTGTAGCTATCGGTGTTGTGCTTTTTGTGGCAATAATTTTTTATTTCCGAAATAAGCCCAATAATTACACACAAATTTCCCATTTTCAAAATAAACCCGATGAGTATTACAAACGAATTTTCACGAGAATTGTAATCTATGGCGGCTTGGGGCTCGTTTTGTATTGCACACCGAGCACCATTCTTGTCGATGTCTATTATCGCAATAATCCCGATTATGCGGAAATGTTCAAAAAAGTGCTTGCAAACCCCGATAATTTGGAATTGCGGGAACAGTTTGATGAAATAAGGAAACAAAAATAATATTTGCTTGGCACAAGTTGCAAATTTGCGCCAAATAATAAGGGAACATTAAACCGTCCAAAAGGACATAAATAATTAAATATGGATTTGTGCAGTATAGTTTCTCATTACGCCGCTGAAATAAATTGGTGGTGGTTTGCCGCAGCAACGATTGTTTCGTTTGCTATTGGCGGCGTTTGGTATTCATTGCTTTTTTCCAAAGCATGGATTAGAGTTTTCAAGGTAGAAATGGAGGGAGTTACAACCGCAAGCGTTGTGCGTACCATGCTTTTCCAACTTTTGACAACCATGTTTTTGGGGGCGGTTTTCTTTGTTCTCACAAACATTTCGGTGTGGATTGCTATTCTTACTTTGGTAGGGATTTGCGGTTGGGAAAAAGGCAAATTGAATTTCCAATTCAGTCGCAGGAAAGATTTTCTTATGGCAGTTGTGATAGAAGTTGGACACACCTTTGTTGTTGGTATGGTTTTTATTTTGTTTGCGTTGCTTTAACGTTTGGCACAAGTTACAAAGGTGTGCCACATTACAATGCAATCCGAATAAGGATTTTGGCAAAGGTTTTTATGTAACAAATTTTCACGACTAAATATTTTCAATATATTTTCGAGCATAAAAGAATTTTTATATCTTTGTGTAAGACTTTTCGAGTATGCTTTAAGAAAATATAATTTGGGGACAAAAAAACCACGGAGAAACCGATAGCCGAAAAAAGTGGAGGTAACATATAATTTTGTTTGTAATGGCAATTATTGATGTATTAAAACACGACGGTCCAAACAATGTTTTGGTTTGGAAATGGCGACCTGCCAACAATGGAAAACGGCAGGAAGAATTACGATTTGGAACACAACTCGTTGTTAATCAGTCGCAACAGGCAATTTTCCTGAAAGACGGACAAGTTACCGATATTTTTGATGCCGGCAAACATACGCTTTCGGCACAAAATCTTCCCGTACTTTCGGGGTTAATTGGGCTTGCGTTTGGCAATCAAAGCCCGTTTAAGGCAGAGGTTTATTTTATCAACAAGGCAATAGCGATGGACACAAAGTTCGCCGTGTTGCCATTCAATATGATAGAACCGAATTTCCGTGTGCCGATTCCAATTACTTCCCGTGGCAGTTTCTCGCTGAAAGTATCTGATTCTCAGTTGTTTTTGAATAGAATAGTTGGTACTGTGCCCGATGTGGAAGCATTCAAATTGACGCAATTTTTCAGAGGAATTATTACCGAACGAGTAAAATCGGCTATCACAAAAATATCTAAGGAGCAGAATATTAGCCCATTAGAACTTGAATCTATTGTATTTGAAGTTTCCGATGCGGTAAAGGGAATTATCAACGATACGTTTACACAATACGGACTTGCATTGGATTTGTTCAACATTGAAGCCATTTCGATTGTTGATGAAGATGAGCGTGTGAAAAAAATAGTTGAAGATTACCAGCGCTTGATGTCGGAAGATATGGAAGAACGTATGCGCTTGAAACGCCGTGCCGAAAATCTTGACGTGTACCGAACCGAAAGGTCTTTTGATACCACAGAAAAAGCTGCTGAAAACATTGGCGGAGGAGTTGACGGAGGAACAGGCGGAATTTTGGGCACAATGGTAGGTTTGGGAATGGTAAATCCGTTGGCTCAACAAATGGGAAATATGATGACTACCGTTGCCACTCCTGCACAACAACCGGTTGCAACATCATCGGTAAATCGGGAAGAAGTTATAAAACTACTCAAAGAATTAGGCGAATTGAAAAATACAGGTATTCTTACCGAAGAGGAATTTGCTGAAAAGAAAAAGGAATTGCTTGCTCAAATTTAAAAATATAGATTGCTTCGTTCCTCGCAATGACGCTCGAATAAACGTCATTGCGAGGAACGAAGCAATCTAAAACAAGAAATTATGAATAGAAACGCAGAATTTGTACGGCGACCCGAAAACACTAAAATTGCGGGAGTGTGTGGTGCAATTGCAGATTATGCGAATATAAATGCAACTGTTATCAGAATTATTTTTGTTATTGCCGCTCTGTTGTTTTATGGTATGGTTGGAATTGCTTATATTGTTATGATATTCGTGATTCCGAAAAAAGAAACAATACCAATAAAAATACAAAGCACAATACAAGAAGAAAAGAAAAATAACACAATTCCGAATATTTGCCCTCTCTGCAAAAGTCCGACCAACAGCCAATTGAGCATTTGTGAATGGTGTGGAAATCAATTGAATAACTGAATTGTCTGAACCATGATTTTTACAAGATTTACAAGATTACCAAGATTTTAAAACAATGAATATCAATCGAATATCTATAAATATCTAAACAGGGCAACCACAAGGGATTGCCCCTACAAAATTAACCATTAATCACTAAAATTATGAATTGTCCAAAATGTAAAAGTCCGGTTAACAACAACGCCACCACGTGCGAATGGTGCGGCAATGCGCTTGTAATAGAAATTGTGAGCGAAACATACGCAAATGCAACAGTGTCAAATCCTAATGCGCAACACCTGCCAGCCGACCGTAATTTTTGGTTGACAGTGCTTTTCTCAATCGTAACATTCGGAATTTATCCGCTGTATTTGGTTCACGCCTTTGCCAAAGAAACGAATATTGCTTGCCGCGATGACGGCTCGCGCACAAACGGTTTGGCTATGGTTATATTACTGTCGCTCGTTACATTCGGAATTTACGCCATAGTTTGGCAATGTATGATTATCAACCGCCGCAATGCCTACCTTGTACGAAACGGTAAACCCGAAGGATTGCAAGTTTCTTTTTACCTGCTGACTATTTTCCTATTGAGTTGGCTCACGCTCGGCATTATGTGTTTTGTGGTGTGGAGCCGCGATTTGCGCTTACAAAATGAAGTAAATAAAACCTATAACGAATTTAATAGATTATAACCATGAAAAAAATTGTATTGATTACCGGTTTACTGTTGTTGATTTTCAACACACTTGCAGGATTGATTATTTCGGCGTATTCGCTCCCAAATTTTCTTGCTACCAATTTAAGTATTGCTCTCACCACTGCTCTTATGTTGTGGATTGCGCAAGACAAATATTCCGATGCAATACGCATTGGATTGACCTCATTGTTTGCCCTTACAGGATTGGTGCGAATGATTTGTGTGATAGTTATGTCGCAAACGTGGGAAAATAATTACCTTGTTTTGGTAGCATTCGGTATTTTGTTGTTTGAAGTGGTTTGTTTGGCGGCGGCGGCGTTTATTGATAAAAAATGAGGAAAATAGCATAACAGTATCATTATGCAAAAAAGAATTATGCAAAAAAGCATAATGCAAATTTGCATAATATAAAAATATTCTTATCTTTGTCTAAGAATTTTTACAACTACTGTTATGAACCCATTTTCTTACGGAACAATAGTAAAAGCCGACAATTTTTACGACAGAAAAGAAGAGTGCGCCCGCATTGTGAATACACTTGCAGGTGGCAATAATATAGTGCTTTACGCTCCCCGC